>JACVQK010000050.1 GCA_015661155.1 Dehalococcoidia bacterium
CTGCGTTCCTTCCGTGGGCCTGGTGGTAGTCCATTCACTTCACCCGCTGCCTGGCCATCCTGGAGAGCTCCGGAGTGCGGGCCAGGCGTGCGGCTCCCGAAACCCTTGCTGTAATGATTCTCATGATGACACTCTACCAGTGTCACTGATCATCTGGACGAGCACAGTTGGGGATTCCCGCGTCTTTCTTGCCCCCGCTCCTTTGGGGTATTACAATTACGCGGGGGCTTGCCCCTTGAGATGGTGCCCGGTAGTGTAGCGGTAGCACGTCAGCCTTTGGAGCTGAAATCCCTGGTTCGAATCCAGGCCGGGCAGTATCAACCTCATGAAAGTACGGGATGTGATCAAGTTACTTGAGGACGACGGTTGGTACCTGTTGCGTCAGCGAGGGAGTCACCGCCAGTACAAGCATTCCAGCAAAATGGGACGTGTTACAATAGCAGGACACCCCAGGGACGACGTTCCGCCTGGGACGCTGAACAACATTCTTAGGCAGGCGGGCCTGCGTCGCGGGAGGGAGTAAGTTGAAATACGTTGTTGTACTCGAAAAGGCCGAGAGGAATTGGGCAGCATATAGTCCAGACGTGCTCGGATGCATCGCCACCGGTCGCACTCCAGAGGAAACCCTGAGGCGATATCAAAAGGCGCTTCGCATGCACATCGAGGGACTCAAAGAGGACGGCCTCCCATATCCCGAGCCGACGGCCCGGGCGGTGACGGTCGAGGTGTAGCGGTAGCACGTCAGCCTCTGGGGCTGAAATCCCTGGTTCGAATCCAGGCCGGGCAGTGCCGGTCAACAGAGAGGTATCAATATGCAACGAAGAGGGTTTCCTAGTGGGCCATCTATCCATCGGGGACTACCGACTCAGCGACGCCCGAGGTGCCACGCGGACTGTCTGACTACTTTGGATGAGCGGCTTGACACCTTGGGTCGCTGGAAGTGCCCCATGTGCCGATGTATCTTCTTGTATGCATCAAAGGAACTGGTTCATCCAGTATGTGAACGTGGAATTCGGATTTGGGAGCGCCGCAACAGGCGAAGATGGGAGGAACCTAGACCAATTCCGTAGCTGAACGCCTATCCCATGCGTTCTCGTTTCCTTCCAGGCCGGGCAGCTCACATATGGGGCTATGAGTAAACAGGATGTTCGGCAAGAATCTGCTCTTTTACATGGTGGCCAGCACCGTCATCGCATTCGTGGGCCAGGCCCTGGGAGCTAGCATAGGCGTTGTCCTGGTAGCGTCCCTCGTGGGCCCACCTGCGATACTTCTGGCCCTGGCGTTGATGCGCTACGGCCGGTAGCGCTTAGTGAGGCTTATCTCAAGAGTCCTTGCTTCTGTTCTGGCCTGGCAGCTATGTTAGCCTGGTGCTGAAAAACGGGTGTGCAGAGGGGCCAAGCCCCTTTGCCGGGGGTCTGGGGGTGTCCCCAAGACCCAATCCTCACCCCCTTCCTGGCCAGGAAGGGGGCAGGGGGATGGTCGAAAGGATTTTCCGCAGCCTGCCTAAAGCTGGGCTACCTTGACCTGGAAGACATTGGGCAGGGCCTCTATCTCCGCCAGGGCCTCATCGGGCAGGGGGTCATCCAGTCCCAGAATCATGGTGGCCCGCCCCCGAGGCTCCAGCCGACCCACCTCCATGAAGCCGATGTTGATGTCGTACTTGCCCGTGACGTTGCCCACCGCGCCGATGGTGCCGGGCCGGTCCTGGTGGTCGGCGAACAGAAGATACCCCCCCGTGGGAACGATGTCGATCCAGTAGGAGTTGATCCTTACGATGTGGGTCTGGCCCCGCACGTGGGTGCCGGATACCACCGTCTTTCCCTCTGCCGTCTCCAGCTCCACGGTGACCAGGCTGCCGTAATGCTCCGCGGCCGGCCCTTTCTGCTCCGTTATGCGGAGCCTCCGCTGGGCGGCCAGGAGGTTGGCGTTGACCAGGTTCACCCGCTGCTCGCTGAAGGTGCTCAGGACTCCCGTCAGGCACGCGGCCTTGAGGATGTTGGTGTCGTAGCCGGCTATCTCTCCTTCGTAGCGCAGGTTGATGGCCATCAGCTGCCCCTCCGCCAGTTGGATGGCGAGCTTTCCGGTGTAAGAGGCGGCGTCTATGTAGGGTGCCAGTATGGCCTGGGTTTCAGGCAGGACGAAGGGGGCGTTGACGGTGTACCGGGCCGATTGGCCCTGGAGCACGGCGATGACCTGCTCCGCCACCTCTCGGGACACCTCGACCTGGGCCTCTCCAGTGGATGCTCCCAGGTGAGGAGTGACTATTATCTTGTTGCTCTTGAGGAGAGGGCTTCCTTTCGGAGGCTCCTGGGAGAAGACGTCCAGGGCCGCTCCTGCCACTCGACCCTCCTCGACGGCTCTGTACAGAGCGTCCTCGTCCACCAGCTCGCCCCGGGCCGTGTTCAGGATGCGCACCGTCGGCTTCATCATGGAGATTTGCTTCTCTCCTATGATGCCTCGTGTGGACTCGGTAAGGGGTGTGTGAAGGCAGATGAAGTCGGACTCCCGGAAGATTCGCTCCAGGGAGACCATCTCTATCCCCAGCAAGCCTGCCTGCTCCGGGGATACAAAGGGATCGTAGCCCTGGACTCGCATTTGAAGGCCGGCAGCTCTGCGTGCCACCTCTGTGCCCACCTTGCCCAGGCCGATGATGCCCAGCACCCTGTTGCGTACCTCTATGCCAGTGAAAGCGCTGCGGGTCCACTCCCCGCGGCGGAGGGAGTCGTAGGCCTGGGGGATGTTGCGGGCCAGGGCCATCATCAGGGCGATGGTGTGCTCCGCGGCGGCGATGGTGTTGCCGGTGGGGGCGTTGACCACGGCTATTCCTTTGCTGGTTGCGGCGTCCAGGTCTATGTTGTCAACGCCCACTCCTGCGCGTCCGATGACCTGGAGACGTTTGCCAGCCTCGATTACCTCTGCCGTGACCTTGGTCTCGCTCCGCACCACCAGAGCGTCGTACTCCCCGATGATGGAGATGAGGTCTTTAGGGTCGAGGCGCAGCTTGACGTCGACCTCTCCCTGGGTGCGGAGCAGATCGATCCCCTCGGTGGCTACGGGGTCGGACACCAGGATTTTGGGCATCAGCTTCTCCTGGCCCGGGATGGGGTGGGCTGGAATCCCAGTTTAGGCAGCACGGAGCGCAGGGCGTCTATGACCAGGGAAATGTCTTTATCGGTGCAGTATCCCAGGTGTCCGATGCGCAGTATCTTTCCTGCGAGGCTCCCCTGGCCGGTGGCCAGGACCACATCGTGGTCGCTCTGTAGCCGCTGCAACAGGGTCCCTGGGTCCACTCCCGGGGGGATCTTGAAAGCGGTGACGGTGTTGGAGGCCCAGCGCTCGTCGGCGACCAGGGAGAGGCCCAGGCTTTTCACTCCATCCCTGGCTTGTTGGGCAATACGGGCGTGGCGTTGGTAGACGTTCTCCATGCCCTCCTCCATCATCCTCTCCAGGGACACGTCCAGGGCGTAGAAGATGGAGACCGCGGGAGTCCAGGGGGTCTGCCCGCGCGCTAGATAGCTCTTGGCTCTGCCAAAGTCCCAGTAGAAGCGGGGCATCTTGGCCGCTTTAGAGGCTTCCCAGCCCCTCTGGCTCACGCTGACAAAGGCGAGACCCGGCGGCACCATGTACCCCTTCTGGGAGCCGCTCATGGCTATGTCAATACCCCACTCGTCGGTGTGGAAGGGGATGGATGAGATGCTGCTGATGCCATCTACGACCAAGAGCTTGCCGAATTCCCTGACGACCTGGCTTATGGCGGCCATGTCGTTAGTTATCCCTGTGGAGGTCTCGTTGTGGGTGACGAGCACGGCCTTGATGGATGGGTTTTCCTTGAGGGTTTTCCTGATGGCCTCGGGGTCGGCGGCTGTCCCCATGGTGAAGGAGAGGCGGACGACGGAAGCGCCGTACACCTGGGCTATCTCGGCGAGCCTGTCGCCGAACTCGCCGATGGACACCGCGAGGACCACGTCTCCGGGAGAGAGGACGTTGACCACCGATGCTTCCATGGCTCCGGTGCCGGATCCGGTGAGAATGAGGACGTCGTTCTTGGTATCGAAGACCTTCTTGAGGTTCTCCGTGATGCGGCGGAGCATGTCCTGGAACTCTGGGCCGCGGTGGTTGATCATCTGGTGGCCCATGGCCTCCAGGACTTCGTCGGGGCAGGGGGTGGGGCCCGGAATGCGCAGGTTCACGTTAGCCTCCTTGTAGTAGTGCTCTCTTCACCGCCCTGGCCCTTGGGGTTCACGGGAAGATGGCGGCGTGGTGTGAATTCTACCAGATAATTCCGTTTATCGAAAGACAGGGGTTTGGTTTGTTTTCCAGGGGGTTTGTAGTGTTGCTTAGGATTGCGTCACCTGAATCAGGGTACATTAACAGGGTGTTGAAAAACCCCTTCGACCATCCCCCTGGCCCCCTTCCTGGCCAGGAAGGGGGAAGGATTTGAATCTGGGGGACACCCCCAGACCCCCGTCAAAGGGGCTGCGCCCCTCTGCACTCCCCCTTCTTCATCAGCCTGCTAGGTTCCTGGCGCGTCCGAGTTGACGATTCTCACGCGGGGAATCTTGGTTGACCTATTAACACCTTTACGAAGCCGTGTTTGCCCACGCGAACAATGTCATTCGATTTAGGCACGGCAAGCGGGTTCGTTTCGGTGCTACCGTTAATATCAACTGCGCCTTGAGCTATTAATTGTCTTGCCTGGGTACGACTGGTTGCTAGGGAAGCAGTAACCAAGAAGCGAGAAAGGTCAGTTGGGGAGATGATGAAGACCTCAGTAATCTCTTCAGGTGTTTCTCTGCGTTGGTGAGTCCGCTCAAAGTGCTCCTCCGCCTGCCGCGAGGCCGCGTCGCCGTGGATCTGCTCCACCACCTCCCGGGCCAGTCGTTTCTTCAGCTCCATGGGGTTCACCGACTGGGCCTCCAGTGCCCGGCGCATCTCGGCCAGCTCCTCGTCCGGGACGTCCGTGAGCAGCTCGAAGTAGTCCATCATCGCCGCATCGGGGATGGACATGAGCTTGCCGTACATCTCCTCAGGCGGCTCCTCCACCCCGATGTAGTTCCCCAGGCTCTTGCTCATCTTCTGCACGCCGTCGGTGCCCACCAGGATGGGCATGATGAAGCACTGCTGGGGCCGCTGGCCCATCATGGCCTGGAGGTCCCGTCCCACCAGCAAATTGAAGCGCTGGTCCGAGCCTCCGAACTCCACGTCGGAGTGGATGGCCACGGAGTCGTAGGCCTGTAGGAGGGGATAGAGAAGCTCCGTGATGGCGATGGGGCGCTGGGCCGAGAAGCGCTTGGCGAAGTCGTCCCGGGCCAGGAACTGGGCCACGGTGAAGCGGCGGGTGAGGTCGAAGACGTTGGAGAGGGTGAAGCTGCCAAACCACTCGCTCTGCCACACGGTCTGGGTGCGCTCCTGGTCTATCACCTTGAAGAACTGGCGCATGTAGGTCTCGGCGTTGGCCCTCACCTCCTCTGCGGTGAGCATGGGGCGGGTGACGGACTGGCCGCTGGGGTCGCCGATCTGGGCCGTCCAGTTCCCCACGATGAGGATCACCTGGTGTCCCAACTCCTGGAGCTGGCGCAGCTTGCGCAGGCCCACGGTGTGGCCCAGGTGGATGTCGGGGCGGGTGGGGTCGAAGCCCATCTTCAGGCGCAGGGGTTTGCCCTCCTGGAGGAGGCGGACGAACTCCTCCTCTACGATGATCTCGGACACGCCCCGACGGAGGAGCTTATGGAGGGTCTTGGGGTCTATCAGCTTGTTGGTCAAGGGGTTGTTCAAGGGTCAGGGCGAGCCAGGAGATGCTCTCTTCAGGACCTCCCTGGTTTGCTCCACGTCCCGGTGCATCTGGACCACCAGGGCCTCCGGCGTCTCGAAGCGCATCTCATCCCGCAGGCGCTGGGCGAACTCCACCCGGAGCTCGGTGCCGTACAGCTCCCCCTGGTAGTCCAGGATGAACACCTCCACAGTCCTTTCCCCTTCTTCGCCAAAGGTGGGCCTGACCCCTATGCTGGTGGCTGCCATGTACCGGCCCCCGCCCATGTATGCCCAGGTGGCGTAGATGCCGTTCCCTGGAATCAGGCGGTGGTCGGCTATATCCAGATTGGCCGTGGGAAAGCCCAGGGTTCTCCCCCTGGTCTTGCCTTTCACCACGCTGCCCTGGAGGGCGAAGGCCCTTCCCAGAAGCCGGGACGCTTTAGCCACGTCCCCGGCGGAGACCTCGTCCCGGATGGCGGTGCTGCTGACGCGGTCGCCATTCATGGACACAGCGTCCACCACGGTTACGGAGAACCCCATCTCGCCGCCCAGGGCCTCCCATCACCAGCCCCTTCATTCTCAGGCGGTCCTGGAGAAGGCCAACGAACTCCCGCGCTCGCAATCGAGAGAGCTCCAGGTCGAAGGTCAGGGGGACTACCAGGTCCACCCCGTTCTCCTTGAGAAGAGCCAGCCGGTCAGGAACGGAGGTGATGTAGCTGATGCAGCTACCAGGGCTAAGGACTGTTCGGGGATGGTTGACGAAGGTGAGGACTCCGCTCAAGAGTCCCTTCTGGGAGGCCGTATCCTTGAGGCGCTTCAGCAGGTGCTGGTGGCCCAGGTGGACACCGTCGAAGACCCCGATGGCAAGGACGGTGTCTCTCTCCGGCGTTTGGGGAGGCAGCTCTTGGTGGATGCTCATAGGGAGCGCTCTTGACCTGAAGGTGTTCCCTCGATATTGCCGCTGTTCTGAAAAGCAAGTAGGATACTAGCATAGCCCTGTTGGGGCGTCAAGTTGACATAAGAGTGCGGAGGTACACGACGCCTGCTCTGAGGAACCACCGGCTTTGGCCCCGTCTTACCCTGCTGGCGTGGATGGCCCTCATTCTCTTCCTCTCCTCCCGCTCCTCTCTGCCCGGGGATTCGCCGGCCGTGGCGTGGCTGGGGCAGTACCAGGACGAGGTGGGCCACCTGGTGGAGTACGGCATCCTGGGGATGCTGGCCTATCTCTCCCTCTTCCCTTCTCTGGGTGGACGCAGGGCTTGTATGCTTACTCTGGGTCTCGGTGTGGTCTTCTCCCTGGGGGACGAGGCCTTCCAGAGCCTGATTCCCAACCGCACCCCTGAGTTCAAGGATGTTGTGCTGGACATGGTGGGGGTCGTTAGCAGCCTGGTGTTGTTGGGTGGAATTGTCCCTCGCCTCACGAGATACCTGCGCAAATCTGGCTAGAGGCTGTTCGGAAAACCCTCACCCCCTGTGTCCCCCTCTCCCTTGCCAAAGGGAGAGGGGGAGGAAAAGGAATCTGGGGGACACCCCCAGACCCCCGTCAGAAGGGGCTTCGCCCCCTCTGCACTCCCACAGAACAGCATTTAAGAACAGCCTCTAACTATGGAGGCCAGAGTGTATTGGCTTTGGCAAGCCCCCTGAGGAGCTCGCCCTGCTACGGACGCGTGCCCGTCCTCTTGGGGGACCCCAGGGCCTGATAGGCAGCGGTCAGGAGCTCTGTCGTCTCCTCCCAGCCGATGCATGGGTCGGTGATGGAGACGCCGTACTTGAGGTTGCCGGGGTTGCGCTCGTCTATCTTCTGGTTGCCCTCGTGCAGGTGGCTTTCGAGCATGAGGCCGACGATATTTCGGTTGCCGGAGACGCGCTCTTTGATGACATCGGAGAAGGCGACGCGTTGCTTTGTGTAGTCCTTGCCGGAGTTATCGTGGGAGCAGTCCACCATCAGCTGGGTGCGGACTCCCGCTCGTTGCAGTCTGGCAATGGCGTCGGCGATGGAGGCGGCGTCGTAGTTGGGGCCGCGGCTGCCCCCTCGGAGGACGATGTGGCAGTCCGGGTTGCCCCTGGTGACCACGACAGACGCCTTGCCGTCGGCGTCCACTCCCAGAAAAGCCTGGATGGCCTGCGCGGCAACGACTCCGTCCACGGCCAGCTGGATGCTGCCGCCAGTCCCGTTCTTGAAGCCCACCGGCATGCTGAGGCCGCTGGCCATCTCGCGATGGGTCTGGCTCTCCGCGGTGCGGGCGCCGATGGCAACCCAGGACAGGAGGTCTGCGACGTACTGGGGCATGATGGGGTCGATGAACTCCGTCGAGGCCAGCACGCCCAGCTCGCCGACCTGTAGCAAGAACTCCCTTGCTATGTGCAGGCCCGCGGTGATGTCGAAGCTGCCGTTGAGGTGGGGGTCGTAGACGAGGCCCTTCCACCCCACGGTGGTGCGTGGCTTCTCGAAGTAGACGCGCATGACGATGAGGAGGCGGTCCTGGAGCTCATCGGCCAGCTCCTTGAGGCGCTGGGCGTACTCGTAGCCGGCGTACACGTCGTGGAGGGAGCAGGGGCCCGTGATCAGGAGCATGCGGTCGTCTTCGCCCCGAAGGATGCGGGCGATCTGCTGACGCCCGTCCGCGACCAGTTGGGCGATCTGGGGAGGGGCGGGGAGCTTCTCCAGGTACTCCCTGGGTGAGGCCAGGGGCTGGATGCGCTGGATGTTTACGTCATGTATCTGTGGCATGAATCACCTGTGCCCAATATTATACTACACTGGCGAGGGCCACGCCCGACCCCCTCCAGCAAGTCTTGACTCTACCACTCAAAGGGCAGTGTGTCCAGGGGTGGGGGGGGTGGGTAGTCTTTCGATTGTCCGAAGATTGGCTCTTGCCCGCCCACCCTGAGCCTGTCGAAGGGCGAGCGGAGGCAGTTGGGATAAGCCCCAGGGCTGATACTAGAACACCAAACCCAGGAGCTTGGCCATCACCCATGCGATGGCCCCGCAGACAGGGAACGTCAGTATCCAGGCACCGACGATCTGGCGGCTGACGCCCCAGCGTACGGCTGAGAACCTCTTGGAGGCGCCGACGCCCATCACGGCCGTGTTGGCGGTGTGGGTGGTGCTCAGGGGGATACCAAAGTGAGAAGCCAGCTGGATGGCGATCCCTGCCGAAGTCTGGGCGGCAAAGCCGTGAACGGTCTCCAGCTTGGTGAGGCGGATGCCTATAGTCCTGATGATGCGCCAGCCGCCGAAGGCGGTGCCCAGGCCCATGGTGGAGGCGGCCAGGAGGATGATCCAGAAGGGGATGTGGAACTCGTCGAATACCCCGGTCATTACCATGGTCAGTGCCAGAATCCCCATGAACTTCTGACCATCGTTACTGCCGTGGCTGAAGGCCAAGAACGCCGTCGATAGCAGCGAAAGCCGTGCGAAGAGCGTTCGCGTCGGCCCTAGTCGCGCTCGCGCAAAGACGCGCAGCAGCACCGTGGTGAGCACCAGGGCCAGGCCGAACCCCAGGAACGTGGAGAACAGCAGGCCGATGAGCACTTTCTGCCATCCGGCCCACAGCAGCACCGACGGCCCAGCCGTGGCAAGGCCCGCCCCGGCCAGCCCCGCAACCAGGGCGTGGCTTTCGCTGGTGGGAAGACCGTACCGATAGGCCATGGTGCTCCAAATGATTATGCCTGTCATGGCGGCGGCCACCGTGGTCAGGTCAATGGCCTCCGGCAAGACAATGCCCTTGCCAATGGTGACTGCCACCGCGGTCCCTGACATGGCACCCAGGATGTTCATTACCACGGCTATAACCACCGCTTGTCGGGGCGTCAGGACACGAGTGGAGATGGCGGTAGCGATGGCGTTGGGGGCGTCGGTCCAGCCGTTGACAAACTCGGCGACCAGGACCAGGCCAATGACCACGAAGGCGGCCAGCGTCAAGTCAGGCAAGTCAGGCTCCTTTGCGAAATGATGACGACTGCGAGCGTCAGGCTGGCATCAGGCATTCTTGAGGACTATTCCTTCCAGCACATTGGCGATGTCCTCGCACCGGTCTGTAGCGTTCTCTAGCTGGTCATAGACCTCTTTCCACTTGATCACCTCAATGGGGGGGATGCCATTGTTGAACAGCTCCCCTATGGCCTGGCTGGTGATCTGGTCGGCCTCGTTCTCCAGTCGGTTGACCTCCACGGTGAGGGGCAGGAGGTCCTTGAGCTTGGCTCCCCGGTGGTGCAGGAGTCCCATGGCTTTCTCCAGGGTCTCGGCGCAGCCCAGGATAATGCGAGCCATCTCCTTGGCCTTCTCCGTGGGACGCTCAATGCGGTACTCCAACATGTTCCTGGCGACCTCCTCTATGCTGTCCACCACGTCGTCCAGGCGCTCTCCCAGCAGGGCGATGTCCTCTCGATCCAGGGGGGTGATAAAGGTGAGGTGGAGGCTTTTCATAATGGTGTGGATGAGATTGTCTCCCGCCTCCTCCAGGCGTTTTATCTCTGCCACCTTCTCGCCGACGTTCTCGTAGCTCTCCATCAGATCCCGCAGTTTCGCCGCCGTCACCGTCAGGTTTGAGGCGCTCTGCTGCAGCAAGGTGAAGAACTTATCTTCCCTGGGCAAAAAAGATAGTTTCACTGTATCCTCCCCTCTTTCAGGATATGAAAAAACCCTCTCATCGCCGAGAGGGTTTCCGAACCGCCGATTCCACTGTAGAAACAGGAATTGCCACCACAAACAGGACAACTTTTCATGGTATGTCTGGGTTCCATCCGCACCCCTGGTTGACCTGGTAGACTTCGCTTTTTTGCATCTTTCCCAACTTACCCCACTGTAGCCTACCACGAAATCTACATCTGTCAAGACCTGGGGCAACCGGGTAGTGGCCTTCGGGCGCGAGGCAAGAAGGGCCGCAGTGCTCCCTCGGTCGCAGCCTCCCACAAAAAGCGAGGGTGCCCCCCATTAACCGGGGGACACCCTCGTCCCTTCTCTGTTGATCCCGGGCTACTTAGCCAGCCATGTCCTCTCGCCGATGGAGTAGAGAAACACCGGGAAGCCCGCCAGGGTGTACCCCTTCACGTTGGGTGTGGTGCCGTAGTAGATCTCACTCCACCCAAACATGATATCGTGCATCATCTCCAGGGTCAGCTTCTTGTCTATGGCTCGGACTATCTGCGCCCGCTTCACCGGGTCCAACTCGATGGTCTGGGCCGCTATCATCGCCTGGACCTCCGCCTGCAAGGCGGGCTCGGCGGCCGTCATCCCCTCCAGGTTGCACTTAGGGCCAAGGACCTGCTCGTAGTCCCAGCTGTATTTGTAAAGTCGGGCATCCGGGTCCCCGGTGGTGGCTCCCCCCGTGGCCCCATTCACGTCGTAGTTGCATACATCGACGTACGTACTCAGCACCACTGTCTCCATGGGACGCATGGTCAGGCCAATGCCCAGGTTCTTCTTTATCTGGTCCCCAAAGAACAGGCACCAGTCCATGTAGTTCTGAGCACTCCTGGTTACGCAAGTGGTGTCGAAACGCTTCCCCTTCCCAAACACCTCGTCCAGCAGGCGGTTCGCCTCCGCGATGTCCTGGTCCTTGGGCTGCCGGATGCCAGGCCACGTCTTAAGCTCCTCCTCCGGGGTGCCCCAGTCGAACTGAGGGTAAGGCCCGTTGTACCCCATCAGCACCGCCGACGGGCGAGTCCCGATCATCTTGAACAGCAGCCAGTCGTCCCGATTTATCGCCAGGTTGATGGCCTGCCTCACCCGCCGGTCGTTGTAGGGGGCACGGTTCAGGTTGAGCATTGCATCTCCCCCCGGGAAGGTGTGCAGGGTCGAGTAGACCACTATCCGGTCCTTGAAGTCCCGCTCCGCCTGCGCCACCTGCCCGGGCAGCATGGCAGAGGTGCCGGCGCCAAAGTGGTGGATCTGGCCCGTGGCCAGGGCCGTGAACCGGGTGGTGAAGTCCTTGAGCATGTAGTTGTCCATGCCGTCTAGCAACGGCAGTCCCTCCCGGAAGTAAGCGGGGTTCCGCCGCAGCTTCCCTACCACGTCCGTCTGGTACTCCAGGGGCATCATGGGCCCCGTGCCCATAGCCAACCGGTAGGCGTCGTTGGTGAACAAGGCCAACTCATCGGGATGGTTGGCCACGTACCAATCTATCCACTCCTTGTCCAGCATTGACACGTCCTTGGTCAGAGACCCCAGGGTCTTGGCCAGTACCTGGTTGAAGGTTATCACCACAGTGTACCCCCGCGCTCCATCGGGGCAGGAGACGCCGGTGATGTGCCCCAGCTCCTGAGTGCCCGGGGTGCGCCTCGGCTCCGGCGGGCGCAGGTAGTAGTCTATGGAGGCCTGCACGTCCTCACAGACGAACTCGTCCCCCCGAATATCCGCCGGCACCACCGGGTTGTCATGGAACCTCACCCCCTCCTCCAGCTTGAGGGTCAGGGTCAGCAGGTCGCCGGAGAACTCCCAACTCCTGGCCAGGTCCCCGATTAGCGAGCCCATACCCACCCACGGGTCATACCGCAGCAGCTGGTTGTAGATGTTGGCGCATATCGTTCCACCTACGGCGGACACACAGGACGGCCGGAAAAGGTTGGCGGTGGGGCCTGGCATCCCCAGCTTCATTATCCCGCCCCTCTGGGGCTGTCCCCACTCCGGCTTGTACCCCGGGAGCTGAGTGAGGCCAGAGGCGGACTGCCTGGGCGTGGCCGTGGGCGCCGCGGTGGCCGTGACGGTGGGCACCGCCGTGGCCGTGGGCACCAATGTCGCCGTGGGCGTGGGCTGCCCCGGCACCAGGGTTGCCGTGGCCGTGGGCACCAGAGTCGCCGTGGGCGCTGTGGTAGCTGTCGCCGTGGGCGCAAGGGTGGCCGTGGGTTGCGAGGTGGGCGTCGCCTCCTCGCCAGCGCACGCCAGGCCCACTCCCAGCATGGCTACTACGAAAACCGTCAGGATAGACTTGCCTTTTGAGGATAAGCCTAGCGTCATCCGGCACCTCCTGGAGGGATGACCCAAATCTACCACATCATCCGACGACTGTCAACGCACGGAGCAATTAGGCGGGGCCTTCGGGCGCGAGGCAGAAAGAGCCGCAGGTCTCCCTCGGTCGCAGCCTCCGACCCTTGCCCCTATCTACGGGATGTGCTAGGATGGAGACTGCTCCTGGGTAGGTTGGGCAGGACTCTGTGGCGCATTCGTCTAGTGGCCCAGGACATCGCCCTCTCAAGGCGGAGATCACGGGTTCGACTCCCGTATGCGCCACCACACTCCCTCTCTATCACCAAACCGCCAGGCAGGGCGAGCCCTGCACCCATACTCAACTGCGGCTGTCCTGGTCTGACCATCCTTCAGCCGAAGGACGGTTCGTGAGGTGTGCGTCTGGGCCAAGCTCAGCCTGGAGGAGGCGCCCTCACAACGTAGTGCCCCAGATAGGTCCCCCCCAGAACGTGCAGGTGGGCGTGGCCCTGGCTCTGCAAGGCGTCATGCCCGAAGTTGGAGAGAAGGCGGAATCCCCCCGGACAGTGGGTGGCCCCCATCTGCAAAGCCACCCTGGCGATTTTGGTGATGGTGGCGTCCTGCCACATCTCCTCCTGGGACATGTGTCTTTTGGGCATCACCAGGAGCATGAGGGGGACCCACCGCAACCTGTTGTATATGACCAGGACGTCGTCGTCCTGGTAGGCCACCCGGGCGGGGGCTCTATCCGCTATTATCTCGCAGAAGTCACATGCCACGTCGGTCTCCCATGGAGCCTGTCCTTGCCGCTCCGAGGATAAGCCATTTGCGTTGTATCGTACATAAAGAACCTACGAAGAGCCCGCCGGTCTTGACCTGCCCTGGTGCCGGTAGTCGGGGGCGTCGATGGGCACCAGGGAGACCACGGTGGTATCCAGCAGGCGCGACCACAGAGGGTCTTTTCTCTTTTCCTCGTCGGGTTCGGCCTCCGAGGTCGTGAAGAGGGTGGGCAATCGGGCATCATACCGGTGGACGATGATCTGGTGCAGCTTCTCCCTGGCCCAGGGGGTGGCGTGATGACTGCCGAAGTCCTCCAGGATGAGAAGGGGAGTGGTGCGCACCCGCTCAAAAAGCTGGTCGTAGGTCACCGGGCTGTTGGGATTGAAGGTGACCCGCAGGTAGTCCAGCAGGTCTGCCACCTGGAAGTAGAGGACCTCCTGGCCTCCTTTGAGGCGCTCGTTGGCGATGGCTACCGACAGGTGGGTCTTTCCACAGCCCGTGGGGCCCAGGAGCACCAGCCACCCTTCCGGGGTCTTGGCGAAGTTCAGGGCCATCTTCAGCGCCGCTTCCAGGCTCTGCCTCTGCTGGTAGCTGGCCCTATTCCCCCGCACATCGAAGCTCTTGAAGGTCATGCGCTGGAGAAGCCCCGGCTCCAGGGAGCCTACCTGGCCCAGGGCCCCGGTGGGGCCAATGGTCCCCAGAGAGCACATGGTGGCGATCTCCGGGTCCTCCAGACGGGTCCGCCAACGCTCCTCCATCTCCTCCAGGGGGAGGCCCAGGGTGAACACCGTTGGCAGGGGCACGGCGTAGCGGTGGTTCATGATCTGGTACAGCTTCTCCTGAGCCCAGGGGGTGCCGCTATGGCCTCCCAGGTCGTCCAGGATGAGGAGAGGGGCGCTGCGCACCCGCTCGAAGAGCTGGTCGTAGGACACCTCGCTGGTGGGGGTGAAGGTGGAGCGGAGGTGATCCAGGAGATCGGGGACAAAGACGAAGAAGGCGGGATGCCCCATCTCGATGGCCCTGTTGGCGATGGCCGCGGCCAGGTGGGTCTTGCCGCTGCCGCTGGGCCCCCGGAGAACAAGCCAGCCCCGAGGCTCCTGGGCAAAGGCCATGGCCTGCTGATATGCCTTGTGAAACAACTGCTGAGCCTCTGAATGGGGACTGCGACCCTGGGGCCTGGTCGCCTCGAAGGTGAGGCGAGCCAGAGGCCCCATGTTGCTGTAGTGTCGCAGGCGGGCCGAGCGGGTGGCGTCCTCTTCCCGCTGCTTGCACCGACAGGGTATGAACTTGCCAAAGGCGGGATGGCCCACGGGCACCTCCACAGTGACCCATCCGAAGTCGCCGCAGATGGGGCAGTCAGGAGCCACCTGACCCTCCTCTTCCCTATCGGGGAGGTTGGGGAAGGCCGTATCTCCTGATCCACTCCTTGGCGTCAATCTTTTTAGAAGGTCTCCCAGGCTCTCCATGCTCCCTTCCCTCGCTCTTCCACCTTTTCAGAATGGCATCGACGTACCGCCAGCTGCGTTTGTTGCTCACCACCGCCTCCCGAAAGGCCTCCTCTATCCACCCTTCGGGATAGCTCTCCTCGGCCTCCTTCAGCTCCTCGGCCATCATGGGGGTGATTATACCGATATTCTCCTCGTAGAGGGAGAAGATATTGGGTTTTGAGCTGTCATAAGGGGTGGGTGGAGTCTTCCCCTGGGAGGGAAGGTCCATATCCGACAGGTGAGCCTCCAGATGCTGGGCAGCCCGGCGTCCCTCCCGGGTGTTGGGCATGTAAAGGTCGACTTGACCTCGGGCCGCCTCCCCTCTCAGGTGTATCAGGGCACCAAGCCCCACGGCCTTATCCAGGGTGCTCCTCAGGGTGGCCTCGAAGGGAGAGTCGGGGGCCGACAGCGCCCTGACCATAGTCCTGTCCGCCACCAGCTCCCCCCAGGTCAAGAACCTGGGGAATCCCTTCTTCTGGTGGTGAAGCCACAGTATTCGCAGGAGGCCCTTGAGCAACAGCAGGTCGTCAATCTCCTCCAGAAGAGGCCCAAGGAGGGGGTCGGGGACAGGAGTGTACCGGGTGTCGTCGGGAAATCCCTGGAAGGAGCCCATTACCACTCTCCGGAGGCGCGCATATCCTCAATCCTCAAAGCGGGCCATGTCGCCCCGGAACCTGAGGTTGATGGCATCCAGGGGGCCATTCCGGTGCTTGGCCACGATGATCTCGGCGATGTCTTTGGGATAGGGTGTTCCCGGAGAGTGGGCTTCCCACTGCTCCTCGTCGATGTACATGTCCTCTCGGTGGATGAACATGACCACGTCGGCATCCTGCTCGATGCTTCCGCTGTCCCGCAGGTCCGAGAGCTGGGGCCTGTGGGAGGGACGCATCTCCACGGCCCGGCTCAGCTGGGAAACGGCCAGCAGGGGCACGTTCAGGTCCCGGGCGATGCCCTTCAGGGAGCGGGTTATCTCGCTTACCTCCTGCACCCGGTTCTCGGGCCGGCCACCTCCACCTCCCCGGATGAGCTGA
>JACVQK010000051.1 GCA_015661155.1 Dehalococcoidia bacterium
AACCTCTGACCTCTTGCGTGTGAAGCAAGCGCTCTAACCAACTGAGCTAATCGCCCATCCTCTATCGGTATTGATGTGGCAACGGCGGGATTCGAACCTGCGACCTAGCGCTTATGAAGCGCCCGCTCTGCCGCTGAGCTACGTTGCCCAGGGGACGACGGACACGATGCCCCTCTACTTCTCTGGGACGATGATATATTACGGCTGCACCCATGTCAATTTGAGGCGCACCCCTCTTAGCTCCTCAGAGATGCCCCTACCTCCCGCTCCAGGGCGGCGATGATCTCCCCCTGCGCCTGGCTCACCTCCTCACCGGCGAGGGTACGGTCCGGTAGCTGGAACAGGACGCGATAGGCCAGGGAACGCTTGCCCGAGGGTATCCCCTCTCCTTCATAGACATCGAAAAGGACAGCTCGTGCCACCAGGGGGTGTCTCTCCACTACCTCCTGCACCCTGGCGGCCGGCACGTCCCGGTTCAGAACCAGGGCCAGGTCGCGGTAGGCGCCGGGGTAACGGGGAATGGGACGATACTGGCGAGGGCCTGTGGTCAAGACCTCCAGGAGCGCCGCCATGTCCACCTCGAAGAGCGCCACGGGGGACGTATCGATCTGGAACTGCTCCAGGAGCCGGGTATGCAGCTCCCCCATTATTCCCACCGCCGTAGCACCTACAGCTATCCGCGCGCACCTCCCCGGGAGGAAGAGGGGGTCGTCGGCAGGCTCGAAGGTGCATTGCAGGTGGAGATGGCCCAGGAAGGTCTCCAGGACGCCCTTCGCGTCGAAGAAGCCGAGGGTTTCCCCGCTTCCAAGCCAGCCCTCGGGCCACCGAGGCCCTGCCATGACTCCCACCAGGGTCGGGCGCTCCAGGGGCAGGTCCGCGGGCCTGGGCAGGTACACCCGTCCCATCTCGAACAGCCTCAGGCCCTCCCGACTGTGGCGCTGATTGGCGGCCAGGGTGGAGAGGATGCTGCTGCGAAGGGAGGTGCGCAGGTACTCCTGCTCTCCGCTCATGGGGTTGGCGACCCTCAGGGGCTGGACGCCGCCCTCCACCGATTGGGTCTTCTCCAGGGCCGCCAATGCGGTGAGGGAGTAGGAGATGACCTCCTGCATACCGCAGGCCACCAGGATGTCCTTGGCCCGCTCTCGTAGCTCCCTCTCCGGCTGGGGCTGGTGGTGGGGCACGGGCGTGGAGAGCATGGTGGTCGGTATCTGGTCGTAGCCGATGACGCGGGCTATCTCCTCCACCAGGTCGTCCTCCTGGGATATGTCGCTGCGCCAGTACGGCACGGTGACCTTCAAGGCGTTTCCCCCCTCCCTGCTACTGGAAAACCCCAGGGACAAAAAGACTCCCTGGACGCGCTCCGGTGGAAGCTCGATGCCCAGCACCTTCTTCAGCCGTGCCAGGGTGAAGGGGATGACGGGCCTCTCTCTGGGCTGGGGATAGACGTCGATAGTCCCCTTGCACGCCTTCCCGCCGGCAAGCTGGAGGACTAGCTGGGTGGCCCGTCTCAGGGCGATGGCCGCCAGCTCCGGCTGAAGCCCCTTGTCGAAGCGGGAGGAGGACTCGCTCCGCAGCGCCAGGGCCTTGGAGGTGCGCCGGGTGTTGACGGGGTCGAAGTTGGCCGACTCCAGGAGCACCGTGGTGGTGGAATCCGTCATCTCCGTGTTGAGTCCACCCATGATGCCTGCCAGGGCAACGCTCCTCCGGCCGTCGGCGATGACCAGCATGGGCGGTCTGAGGGTGCGTTCAACGCCGTCCAGGGTCACGAAAGGCTCTTGCTCACGGGCGGGCCGGACGATGATTCTTCCTTCCCTCAGGGTGCGGTAGTCGAAGGCGTGGAGGGGCTGGCCGTACTCCAGGAGCACGTAGTTGGTGACGTCCACCACGTTGTTGATGGGACGCTGCCCCGCCCTCAGCAGCCTCTCCTGCATCCACCGGGGCGAAGGCCCCACCGCGACTCCCTGGACGATTGCGGCGGTGTACCGGGGACACAGGCGGGGGTCTGCTATCTCCACCCTCACCATGCCCTCGATGGGGTCTCCCTCCTCTGGATATGAGAGGTCTGGCTCTCGCAGCTCTTTGCCGGTGAGGGCTGCTACCTCCCTGGCGATGCCCAGCACCGAGAGGCAATCGGGACGGTTGGGTGTCACCTCCAGGTCGAAGACCACGTCCCCCAGGTACTCCGACAGGAGCTTGCCCACGGGGGCGTCCTCCGGCAGAACCACGATGCCGGTGTGGTCGTCGCCCAGGCCCAGCTCCTTCTCGGAGCAGACCATGCCCGCGGACTCCACGCCCCGGATGCGGGCGGCCTTGAGGGTCTCCATCTGGCCCGTGTGGCCGTCTATGAGGCGGGCGCCGACCCTGGCGAAGGGCACTCGCTGTCCCGGGGCGACGTTGGGCGCGCCGCAGACCACGGTCAATTCCTCGTTGCCCAGGCTGACGGTGGCCAGGCGCAGGCGGTCGGCGTTGGGGTGTGGGTCGACGCTGACCACGAGTCCCACGCAGACGTTGTCCCAGGAGCCTCCCACCACGGTCATGCCCCCCACCTCGGTGCCGGACATGGTGAGGCGATGGGCCAGCTCCCGTGGGGGCAGGTCTATGTCTACGTACTCTCTAAGCCAGGACAGGGGGACTTTCACGTTACCCGATCCCTTTTGTGATTAAGTACCGCCGTATCTCCCAACACTTTCATTCAGGATGTCTTCCCGAAGCGTTATGCGCTTAGTGAAGGGGCTACCCTCCCAAATAAAATATGCCTGCAAGTTAATCTCCCACATGCTTTCCCCAGTGGAGCTCAAACGTTTCGTGAGGTCGCCCGCCGGCCCTGGTGACAAGCTCACATTCCACGAGCTCTCCCTATTTGACAAAGGTGATAACCTTTCGTCGTGGGTGTGCTGTTGGTCGTTACAAAGCCTCCTCCCCAAACATGTGATGGATACCTCAGTACGCGTCAGTGTAAGCTCTACTGGGAGAAAGTTTTCCCAGCGCACGGAGATACGGATGTTAGGCTCGCCTAGTATAGGATAACACTGGCTTAGCACAGCATCGACATGATCTTGAGGCTCTTGGAGGTATCTGGTGCAAAGTTCTATCAATTCTGACTGCTGTTGCATCGCACGTTCCCGCTCAGCCACCTTTCGCTCACGGGTGCGTAAGTCCAATCGGCCACGCACCCAGCGAAAGAGGCCTGGGACTACGAGGATGTTAGAAAGCCAACTCGTGATGTCCATTTCTAATCCTCCTTCTCTCAGAATTGCCCCAGGAACCGCAGGTCGTTGGAGTAGAACAAGGGTATTTTCACTCCGTCCCCTCTTTCTTCGCTTCGTAGCACATCCTCATCAGCAACGCGCGCATGGGCTGGAGGCCGCGGGTGAAGGGGTTCAGGACAAGCCCAAGAATCTCCAGGGTCACAACGCCCAGCAGACCCTCGTCCCCCGGCTCCCCCAGGATTACCGGCGTGTGGCCCTCCCCCTGGGCAAGGGCCAGGTAGCACTCCGAAACCTGGCGATGCACCACCGTGCCGTCGGCCAGGGTAAAGCCCATCTCCCGCCGGGGCGTCAGCTCAATGGCCTTCCACACCTGCTCCGGAAGCAAGGAGTAGGTTGCCCCGCTGTCCACCAGAAGACGAACGGACTCCCGCTTCCCGGTGGGCCCAACTGCCTCTGCTTCCACGTAAGTGATACCCATAGCGTTTCTCCCCTAAAACTGCCCCAGGAACCGCAGGTCGTTGGAGTAGAACAGGCGTATGTCGTCGATGCCGTGCTTGAGCATGGCGATGCGCTCCGGCCCCAGGCCGAAGGCGAACCCGGTGTACTTGGATGAGTCGTACCCCACGCCTTCCAGCACCCTGGGGTTCACCATGCCCGCGCCCATAATCTCTATCCAGCCGGTGCCCTTGCATATACGGCAACCCTGGCCGTTGCAGGCAAAGCAGTCGATGGACATCTCCGCGCCCGGCTCCACAAAGGGGAAGTAGTCGCAGCGGAACCGCACCCTGCGCTCCGACCCGAAGAGCAGGCGGGCGAACTCGTACAGAGTCCCCTTCATGTCGGCGAAGGTGATGCCGTCGTCCACCGCCAGGCCCTCCACCTGGTAGAACTGGGACTCGTGGGTGGCGTCGGTGGCCTCGTACCGGTAGCACTTGCCGGGCACCACCACCCGCACGGGGGGTCGAGTGCTCTCCATGATGCGTATCTGCATGGGGGAGGTGTGGGTGCGAAGGAGCATGGGGCGCTCTCCATGCTCGTCCACGCGGTCGATCCAGAAGGTGTCCCACATGTCCCTGGCGGGGTGGTCTTTGGGGATGTTCAGCATCTCGAAGTTGTAGCGGTCCCACTCCACCTCCGGCCCCTCCACCACCTGGAAGCCCATGGAGACGAAGGCGGCGCATATCTCCCGCACTATCTGGGTGGTGGGATGAAGCCTTCCCAGGGGAACGGGCCTGCCGGGCAGGGTGACGTCTAACCGCCCCTGCTCCGCCAGGGCATGCAGCTCCGCACTCTTTATCGCCTCCTCCGCCCTGGCCAGGCTCTCCTCAAGGAGGGCCTTCACCCGGTTGGCCGCGGCCCCCACGGCGCGTCGCTCCTCAGGGGCCAGGGAGCCCAGCCCCCGGAGCACCAGGGTGAGATGGCCCTTTCTCCCCAGGTACGCCACGCGCCACCGCTCCACCGAGTCGGCGGATGGGGAGGCCGACAGCTCTTGCAGAGCCCTGGCCTGTAGCTCCTCCAGGCTTCGTATCAGTGGGTCAACGGTCATGGGGCGATGCCTCCGTCCTTTCTGGCGCTACCATTATAGGTATCTCCTTTCCGCAGGGTCAAGGTGAGCGCCCTCAATTGCGCTGACGGGCGAAGGCTGCTACAATTCCGTCAGAATCGCCTTCTTTGTAAACCTGGCCTGGGAGGGCTACATGGTCCTTAGCGACCGTACCATCAAAGAGGAGCTGGCCAGGGGGAGAATCGTCATCGAGCCCCTGGACCCCTCCTGCATCCAGCCTGCCAGCGTGGACCTCCACCTGGACCGCAAGCTTCTGGTGTTTCGCAACAACAGGCAGCCCTACATAGACGTGCGAAAGGAGATGACCGACCTGACGGAGATGGAGGAGATTCACGATGACGCCCCCTTCATCTTGCACCCAGGGGAGTTCGTCCTCAGCAGCACCCTGGAGTACGTCGCCCTCCCCGACGACCTGGTGGCCCGCCTGGAGGGGAAAAGCTCCCTGGGAAGAATAGGCCTTCTCATCCACTCCACCGCGGGCTACGTGGACCCGGGGTGGAAGGGACACCTTACCCTGGAGTTGAGCAACGTGGCTAATCTGCCCATTACCCTCTACTACGGAATGAAGATTGGGCAGATATCCTTTCTGCGGCTCACCACTCCGGCGGAGAACCTGTACGGCTCCCCTGCCCTGGGCAGCAAGTACCAGGGACAGAGCGAGCCCACTGCCAGCCGGTTCTACCGGGACTTCCCCAAGGACAAATAGCACCCGTGGACTATATGCAACGGGCCCTGGAGCTGGCCCGAGAGGCCGTTGGCCTTTCCAGCCCAAACCCCCCTGTGGGGGCGCTGGTGGTGAAGGACGGCCGGATAGTGGGTGAGGGCCATACCCTGCCCCCCGGCCAAGCCCACGCCGAGGTCATCGCCCTGCGCCAGGCGGGGGAACAAGCGAGGGGCGCTACCCTCTACACCACCCTGGAGCCGTGCTGCCACTTTGGGAGAACGCCTCCCTGCACCCGGGACATCATCGGAGCAGGCATCGCCGAGGTCCGCATGGCCCTCATCGATCCCAATCCCCAGGTGAACGGCAAGGGCCTGGCCGAGCTCAAGGAAGCTGGAATCAGGACATACCTGGATATGGAGAGTGATGAGGCCAGGGAGATAGCCGAGGCCTACATCAAGTTCATAACCGTGGGCCTGCCCTTGGTGGTGGCCAAGTTCGCCATGAGCCTGGACGGCAAGATAGCCACCACCTCCGGGGACTCCCAGTGGATCACCTCAGAGGAATCCCGCCGCTACGCCAGGGAGCTCCGCCGTCGTTTCGACGCCGTGGCCGTTGGGATCGGCACCGTCCTGAGAGACAACCCCAAACTGACCGCGCGAGACCGGGAAGGCGAGTCCCATGAGAGGCAGCCCCTGCGCGTCGTGATAGACAGCTCCGCCCGGACTTCCCCCGCGGCGCAGCTGCTCCAGGAGCCGGGCCCGGTGCTGGTGGCAACAGCCCGCGCCCCCAAAAACATGGAGAAGGCCCTGCGCGCCGCCGGAGCCCAGGTCCTCTCCATCGCCGCCCCTGACGGCTCTGTGGACCTGCGCGCCCTCCTGAAAGCGCTGGGAGAGCGAGAGATAACCAGCCTGCTGGTGGAGGGTGGAGGCACCCTGCTGGGGTCCTTCTTCGACCTGGGCCTGGTGGATAAGGTCGTGGCTTTCCTGTCCCCGGTCATTCTGGGGGGGAGAGACGCCCCATCGCCGGTAGAGGGCGCGGGCGTTCCCACCATGGCGGAGGCCATGCGTCTGAAGCGGACCAGGGTGGAGGTGCTGGGGCAGGATGTCCTTGTAACGGGATACCTCAGGTAAGGGCAGGGCGAGCCCTGCACCCATACTTCTCAGAGGCATTCATAGACGAGTTGAATTCAGGATTTGTGAGATGTGGGTCTGGGCACTGCCCCTTGAAGAGTCTTCGACCTCTGGAATCCCCAGGGTCAGATCTTAGGATGGGTTCATGTTCACAGGCATAGTGCAGGAGATGGGCAAGACCAGGAAGGCGGATGGCTCCTCCCTGACCGTTGAGGCCAGGCTTTCCCTGGAGGGCCTCCGGGAGGGGGAGAGCATCGCCGTCAACGGGACCTGCCTCACCGTCACGGCCATCGGGGAGGGGTGCTTCTCCGTGGACACCATGCCGGAGACCATGAGGCGCACCAACCTGGGTCTTCTGAAACCCGGGGATCAGGTGAACTTGGAGCGGGCCCCTACCCTGAGCTCCTACATGGGGGGGCATCTGGTACAGGGGCACGTGGATGCCCCTGGAACCCTCGTCTCCATGGAGCGGGAGGGGGAGGCCCTCCTGATGAAGTTCCAGGCTCCTCCCCAGGTGATGAAGTACGTGGTGGAGAAGGGGTTCATCGCCGTGGACGGCGTCAGCCTCACGGTGGCGGCCTACGACGCCTCGACCTTCACCATATCTGTGGTAAAATACACCCAGGACAACACGAACCTGGGCCATCGTAAGTGCGGAGACGTGGTAAACCTGGAGGTCGATATCCTGGCCAAGTACGTGGAGAGACTCCTGTCGGCCCGTGAGGCCCCGGGTAGCTGAAGAGAGATGTGTAACCCCATATCAATAATCTCCTGTGCAGGGAGGGACAGCCATGGCTCTATCTAGCGTAGAAGAGGCCATCAAGGACTTCCAGGATGGCAAACTGGTGATCATCGTGGACGACGAGGACCGGGAGAACGAGGGCGACCTGGTCATCGCCGCGGAGAAGGTCACCCCGGAGGCCATCAACTTTCTGGCCACCTATGGCCGGGGCCTGATATGCATGCCCGTTGTCCCCCAGCGCCTGGACGAGCTCAAGCTGCCCCTGATGGTGGGCGACAACACCTCCCGACACACCACCGCTTTCACCGTCTCCGTAGATGTCAGAAAAGACGCCTCCACCGGCATCTCCGCCTTCGACCGCGCTGCCACGGTGAAGGCCATCCTGGACCCCGCCACGGAGCCCGAGGACCTGGCCAGGCCGGGACACCTCTTCCCCCTGCGGTATCAGGAGGGAGGGGTTCTGGTCAGGGCGGGCCAGACCGAGGGATCGGTGGACCTGGCCAAGCTGGCGGGCCTGTACCCAGCTGCCGTCATCTGCGAGATCATGCAGGAGGACGGCACCATGGCCCGCATGCCATACCTGGAGGAGTTCTCCCTGCACCACGGAGTCAAGATCATCAGCGTGGCCCAGATCATCGCCTACCGGCACCGCCACGAGAAAATGGTGAAGCGGGTGGCGGAGGCCAGGCTGCCCACCAGCTACGGTGAGTTCACCGCGGTGGCCTTTGAGAGCGCGGTGGACACCGCAGAGCACCTGGCCCTGGTCATGGGCAACGTCAGCACCGGGGAGCCGGTGCTGGTCAGGGTGCACAGCGAGTGCCTCACGGGGGACGTCTTTGGCAGCCAGCGGTGCGACTGTGGCGCTCAGATAGACATGGCCCTCCGGCTCATCGCCGAGGAGGGCCGGGGTGTCTTCCTCTACATGCGCCAGGAGGGACGGGGCATCGGCCTGCACAACAAGATAAAAGCCTATGCCCTCCAGGACACCGGCCTGGATACGGTGGAAGCCAATGTCAAGCTGGGCTTCAGTCCGGACCTCCGACACTACGGCATTGGGGCCCAGATCATAGTAGAGCTGGGGGTGCAGAGAATGCGCCTCCTCACCAACAACCCCAAGAAGGTGGTAGGACTGGAGGCCTACGGTCTCAGGCTGGTGGAGCGGGTGCCCATCATCGTGCCGCCCACCCCGGAAAACCAGCAGTACCTGAAGACCAAGCGCCTCAAGCTGGGCCATCTGCTGGAGATGGGAGATGCCAAGGATTGAAGGGTCTCTCCTTCGAGGAAGAGGTCGAACCCGGTCCTGGCTTCCAGCTCAGGGGCGATCTGAAGGGCCACGGGCTGAGAATAGCCATAGTGGCCTCAAGATTCAACCTCGCCATCACCTCCCGGCTCCTGGGGGGAGCACGGGAGGGTTTGCTTACCCACGGGCTTGAGGAGAAGGATATCGCGTTGGCGTGGGTGCCCGGCTCCATGGAGGTTCCCCTGGTGGCCCTGGAGATGGCCCGGACGGGAAGATGGGATGCCCTGGTCTGCCTGGGGGCTGTGATCCGGGGGGAGACAGCCCACTTCGACTACGTTGCGGGAGAGGCGGCCCGGGGCGTCGCCTCCGCCTCCCGGGAAACGGCAGTACCCATGGCCTTTGGCATCCTCACCACGGACACTGTGGAGCAAGCTCTGGAGAGGGCCGGCGGCAAATGGGGCAACAAGGGCTACGATGCCGCCCTGGCCGCCATCGAGATGGCCAGGTTGCTACGCCTCCTGAGAGGCATGGAGGGCTAGCTACTACTCGGTTATCTTGTGTACCGTGTCCCCCCGTCTCACCCTGTCCGGCACCTTTATCCCCACCGCCTGACCCGCCGAGGCCCTGGCAACGTTGACGCTGTTGACCTGAATGGACCCCACCACCATCTCCACGTTGGTGGTATGCCCAACGATGTGGACTCTGTCTCCCACCTCCAGGGTGCCAGTGAGCTCCACACCTGCCACACTGGGATGGGCGAAGAAATCGCTTACCCGGCCAACTTCCACCTCAGGCATGGCAATACCCTCCTTTACGCTACCTTTCTCAGGGTGCTGAAAAACTCCTTCGACCACCCCCCTGGCCCCCTTCCCTTCGGCTTCGCTCAGGGCAGGCTCTGGCCAGGAAGGGGGAAGGCAGGGCGAGCCCTGCACCCATACTCAACTGTCGCACCACGTTCTACGGTTCGTGAGGTGAGGGTCTGGGCTAAGCCCAGTCTGGGGGACACCCCCAGACCCCCGGCGGGGGCTTCGCCCCCTGCACCCCCGAATGATACCCTAATAGCGTGACGGGACACTATCCCATACTCCTCAGAGGCATTCATAGGTCCCGACATGTCGGGACTGTACCCCCAAATGTTGCTCTGAATAGACTGACTCTACGATAGAGGCATCTTCTGAATCTGCACCCCGAGGTGGGGATGCAGACTCACCAGGGCCACGTAGCCCAACTGGTTTCCGCCGATACGTACAGGCGCTCCGGAGTAAGCGGCATGAACCGTCCCCTGAGAAAGGTCGTTGAAGACGTGAGTGTGGCCCAGGGCAACATAGTCGTAGCCCGTGGCCTCGATCTCGTAGGCGAAGACAGGAGAGGAGTAAAAGGCCTTCTCTCCAGGGGGCACATACGCGCCGTGGACCATCCCTATGTGCCACCACGGGCCATCTCGGGGAGGCGAGCCCCGAAGAGGCCGAAAGTCCATGTCATGCTCATAGGTAGGGCGTCCCCAAACGCTGACTCCCATCTCCGGAAAGAGCAACGACTCTCCTTCCTGGCTACGGATTATATGCAGCCTGGGGGGCAGGTCACTGAATCCATTGCGGTGATAGACCGAGCCGGTATCCAGCTGATCGTGATTGCCTGGCAGAAGTACCGCCGGCATCCGCAGCCGACCTAGCTGGGCGATAGCTTCCTGCACCACCGCCTCCTCAACCCTGGAGTTATCGAAGAAATCACCTGCCAGGAGAACCAGGTCGACCTCTAGATCGTTGGCCTTGTCTACTATCACGCCAAGGGCCGCACACGAGGAGAGCTCGGTGATGTGGTTATCCGATGTGTGAAGGACTCTGACTTCTCTGCTGGGACGACTCCCGTTCAACTACCATTTCCTCATCTTTCCCAAACGTCTGGTGGCAGTGCCTGCCAGCGCTCACGGGGCATGGTATCACACCGCCTGGGTCTGTACAATCCCGTGTTGTTCTCGTTCATAATGATGGGTGACACTGGTAGAGTGTCACTGATCATCTGGACGAGTACACGTCATTGACAACAGTTTGCGGGCAATCTACACTGGGGCGTCTGCTACCGGTTTCACAACCCCAGGCCGGGTGTCGCATCTGGGGCCGAAGACATACGGGACTGCGGCCGTCCATGAAAGGAGTTGGCAATGACAGAGACAGCGCTTTCAGGGCTAAGGGTCGTGGAGCTGGGGGGCTTCATCCCAGCGCCCTACTGCACCAAGCTCATGGCAGACATGGGGGCTGAGGTCATCAAGATTGAGGAGCCCGGCAAGGGCGACCCCGCCAGGAGGTATGGCCCCTTCCCCAAGGACGACCCTCATCCAGAGCGAAGCCTCCTCTTCGCCTACCTGAACACCAACAAGCAGGGTATCACCCTGGACGTGAAGAGTCCCCTGGGCAGGAAGCTCTTCAAGGAGCTGCTTCGGGACGCCGACGTCCTGGTGGAAAGCAACCCACCCAGGTTGATGAAGAAGCTGGGGCTGGACTACAAGTCTCTGTCTGGCATCAACCCCCGGCTCATCGTCACCTCCATCACCCCCTTCGGGCAGACCGGCCCCTACCCCCCTTCGGGCAGACCGGCCCCTACCGGGACTACAAGGGCACTGACCTGATTGCCTTTCACATGGGAGGGGCGGGCTATATGACTCCCGGTGATATAGAGGATCCGGACAACCAGCCTCCTTTGAAGGCACCGGGGCACCAGGCGGACTTTATGGCTGGGATTACCGGGAACGCGGCCACCATGTGCGCCATTATGGGCAGGAAGCTCACCGGCCGGGGCGAGCACGTGGACGTCTCGGAGCAGGAGCCCGTGGTAAGGACGGGGAGCAGCGACATCGTTTCCCAAACCCACCGTGGGCAGACCCCTAGCAGGATAGGGCGCGCTTCCAGCAGGCCCCTCAGGGCCAAGGACGGTCTGTACACTGTTCAGCCCGACACTTACGACCACACCTGGCCATCCTTCCTGAAAGCCATGGGGAATCCCGAGTGGGCGAAGTCCGAGATGTTCAAAGACCGCGAGTCACGCCAGGAAAACAGGAACGCCCTGGGGTCCTTCATCGAGGAGTGGTCAAGGAACTACACCAAGGATGAGCTCTACCAGCTCCTCCAGGTGCAGAGCCACATCATGTACCTTCCCGTGAACACCATAGAGGATGCGGTGAATCACCCCCAATACATAGAGCGGGGCTTCTTTGTAGAGATGGACCATCCCGAGATCGGCAAATTCAAGGCACCAGGCTCTCCCTACAGCTTCTCTGCTACCCCCTGGCACATAGAGCGCCCCGCTCCAATGCTGGGGCAGCACAACAGGGAGGTCATCTGCGATAGGTTGGGGTACTCCAAGGAAGACCTGGTCAAGATGCGCCAGCTCGGCGTCATCTGAGCCGTAACGAGAGCGGAGCATGGTCCGGTGGTGTCACGTCAGGCTATTGTGGCAATATACGGGGGTGCAGGGGGCGAAGCCCCCGCCGAGGGTCTGGGGGTGTCCCCCAGACTGGGCTTGGCCCAGACCCATACCTCACGAACCGTAGAATATGGTCAGACCAGACCAGCAACAGTTGAGTGTGGGTGCAGGGCGAGGGTTCTTGGGATAGCTCCATGAACACTGTCCTGGTCAAGAAAGAGGAGGAGCGACGATGAACAGACTGCCGTTGGAGGGAATCAGGGTGGTCGACTTCACCCTGCGCTACCAGGGGCCCTACGCGACCATGATGCTGGCGCACATGGGCGCTGAGGTCATAAGGGTCGAGAGCTCGACCGCTCCCCAACCGATAGCCCGCGACACTGCCGGCTTCCAGAGGAACAACGCCAGCAAGAGGAGCCTGGCCCTTAACGTGAAGGACCCCCGGGGCGTGAAGGCGGCCAGGGCCCTGGTGAAGATAAGCGACCTGTTCATAGAGAACTACGCCACAGGGGTCGTGGAGCGTCTGGGGCTGGGCTATGAAGAGCTGCGCAAGATGAAGCCCGACATCATCATGCTATC
>JACVQK010000052.1 GCA_015661155.1 Dehalococcoidia bacterium
GAAAGAGACAGAATGTATCCCGCTGACCGCAGATACTCCCAGCAGCACGAGTGGGCGAAGAGGGTGGATGATGGCACCCTTCGGGTGGGAATAACCCACTACGCCCAGGAGCAGCTGGGGGATATCGTCTTCCTCGATCTCCCCCAGGTGGGAGCGGTTCTGGGGCGGATGCAGAAGCTGGGAGAGGTGGAGTCGGTGAAATCGGTGTCGGAGGTCTACTCCCCCATCTCAGGGGAGGTTGTGGAGGTGAATCAGGAGGTGATGGGGCGTCCGGAGCTGGCGAACTTCGACCCCCATGAGAAGGGGTGGCTTGTGCGGATGAAGCCCTCGGAGCCAGGGGAGATGGATGAGCTCATGACCGCCGCCGACTACGAATCCTTTCTGAAGTCCCTGGGCGTGTAGCCATGGACCAGGGCCGGCTCTCCTCGCCCTACATACCCAATACCCATGACGATCGGGAGGCCATGCTCCAGGCCATAGGCGTGGAGTCGGCGGCGGAGCTGTTCAGGGACATCCCCGAAGCTTATCGCGAACCCTCCCTCATCCTGCCATCCCCCCTCTCCGAGTTGGAGCTGCAAAGGGAGCTCCAGGCCCTGGCGGACTTGAACAAGAGCACGGATAGGATTCCCTCCTTCCTGGGTGGCGGCGCGTACCACCACTTCATCCCCGCAGTGGTGCGCCACATCACCGGTCTGGGGGGGTTCGCTACGGCCTACACCCCCTATCAGCCGGAGGTGAGCCAGGGCACCTTGCAGGTCGCCTACGAGCTCCAGTCCCTGGTGTGCCAGCTTATGGGGATGGAGGTGGCCAACGCCGGGATGTACGACGGCGCCTCGTCCCTGGCGGAGGCGGCCCTCATGGCCTGCCGCGTCACGGGCAGGGGGCGCATCGCCGTCCTGGACACCGTATCCCACCGATACCTGTCGGTGATGAAGACCTACGCCGAGCCCCAGGGCCTGGAGGTGTACGTGACCAGCCCCGGCTCTGCTAGGGTTGAGGAGGGGACGGCCTGCCTCGTGGTCCAGCACCCCAGCTTCTACGGCTACCTGGAGGATTTGGAGGCCCTGGAGAGGGTCGCCCACAGCCAGAACGCCCTGCTGGTGGTGTCCACGGACCCGGTGTTCCTGGGGATGTTCCGGCCTCCGGGGGAATACGGAGCGGACATCGCCGTGGCGGAGGGGCAGCCCCTGGGGGTGGCCCTGAGCTACGGTGGCCCCTACTGCGGGCTGTTCACCTGCAAGGAGCAGTTCCTTAGGCAGATGCCCGGCAGGATTGTGGGCAAGACGGTGGATACCCAGGGGAGGGAGGGGTATGTCCTCACCCTCCAGACCCGGGAGCAGCACATCCGACGTGAGAGGGCCACCTCCAACATCTGCACCAGCGAGGCCCTGGTGGGCACTGCCATAGTGGCCTATCTGGCGTGTATGGGGAGGGTGGGGCTGCGCCACATCGCCGAGCTTACCTATCACAAGGCCCACTACGCCGCATCCCTCATCGGCCAGATTCCCGGCTACTCCCTCCCTTTTGATGGAACCTTCTTCCAGGAGTTCGTGGTGCAGTGTCCCATACCCCCGGGGGAGGTGAACGCCCGCCTCCTTGATGAGGGAATCATCGGAGGGCTTGACATCAGCGACCAGGTGCCTCAGGGGTTGCTTCTGTGCGTCACGGAAATGAACACTCGCCAGGAGATCGAGGCCCTGGCGGAGGCGTTGGGAAGGATGGGGGGATGAGCAGACATGTCTTGAAATTGGGAGAGGATGAACTAAGTATCTTCTGAATTGAGGGCCTAAGGCCCGAAGGGGAGTATACATGCCAGAACCCAATAGTAGGAACACTGCGAAAGGTCGGGAATTTCAGAGGAGAGCGGCACAGGTTCTGGGTCTGCATTTTAGTGTCAATTTTCAGGTCGATTACCCGATACCAATTGGCAACCCAGCCAAGGAACACAAGTTTGACATAGTGTCTGAAGACCGCAGGTATATCGGTGAAAGCAAGAATTACTCGTGGACAGAAGGTGGAAATGTCCCGAGTGCGAAGATGGGATTCATCAATGAGGCTGTCTTCTATCTCCAGCATTTGCCCAGCGACAGGAGACGATTCATAGTCATGCGGAAGGATATTCGTCAAACAAACAACGAGTCACTAGCTGCATACTACTTCCGTACATATAAGCATCTCCTAAATGGCGTTTCCATAGTTGAGATTGACATTGCGACGGGAGCAGTGCGTGAGTTAGGAGCATGAGTAGGCCAAATACGAGTCTTCATTATGCGCCAGAGAACCTGATGAACCCCCCGTCCCTTGACCGCCGCCTGCTGATGGAGCGCAGCGTAAGGGGCAGGCGTGGGTCTTCCCTGCCACCCCTGGACGTGCCCCCACAGCCCCTGCCACCAGAGGAGCACCTGAGGGGCGACCTTGAGCTTCCCGAGGTGAGCGAGGGGGAGGTGGTGCGGTACTTCACCCACCTGAGCCAGTTGAACTTCTCCGTGGATACCCACTTCTACCCCCTGGGAAGCTGCACCATGAAGTACAACCCCAGGGTCAACGACGAGCTGGCACAGCTTCCGGGGTTCTCCCAGCTCCATCCCCTCCAGCCGGAGGAGACGGTGCAAGGGGCCTTGAAAGCCATGTACCGGCTTCAGGGGTTCCTGGCGGAGATAGTGGGGATGGAGGCCACCAGCCTGGCGACCATGGCGGGTGCCCAGGGAGAGCTGGCGGGGATGCTCATGCTCCGGGCTTACCACCTCTCCCGGGGAGAGGCGGATCGCAGAATAGTCCTGGTCCCCGATAGCGCCCACGGCACCAATCCCGCCTCTGCCACCATGGCCGGCTTCCGGGTGGTGACGGTGCCCTCCGATGACCGTGGGAACATGGACATGGACGCTCTCAAGGGGGCCTGCACCGGGGAGCTGGCTGGCTTGATGCTCACCCTGCCCAACACCCTGGGCCTCTTTGAGACCAACATCCTGGAGATATGCCGCACCGTGCACCAGGTGGGGGGGCTGGTGTACGGGGATGGGGCCAACATGAACGCCCTGTTGGGCCGTGCAAAGCTGGGGGAGCTGGGTTTCGACGTGCTGCACCTCAACCTGCACAAGACCTTCAGCACACCCCACGGAGGGGGAGGCCCCGGCGCGGGGCCTGTGGCCGCCGGCCCTCTGCTTGCCCCCTTCCTCCCATCTCCTGTCGTGGAGCGCCACGTCGATGGGGATGGGAGGGAGAGGTACAGCCTGGCGACGCCGGAGCACACCATCGGGAAGGTCGCGGCCTTTCACGGCAACTTCGGGGTGGCGTTGAGGGCCTACGCGTACATCCGCAGCCTGGGGGCAGCGGGCCTTCGGGAGGTGAGCGAGAACGCGGTCATCGGCGCCAACTACCTCCTCAGCCAGCTCAAAGAGGAGTACCACCTGCCCTATGACCGGCCATGTATGCACGAGGTGGTCTTCTCCGCCAGAAGGCAAAAGGCCCGCGGCGTAAGGGCACTGGACATAGCCAAGCGGCTCATAGACTACGGCATACACCCGCCCACCATGTACTTCCCCCTGATTGTGGAGGAGGCCCTGATGGTGGAGCCTACGGAGACGGAGAGCAAAGAGACCCTGGACCACTTCATCCAGGTGATGAAGGCCATCGCCGTGGAGGCCCGGGAGAACCCCCAGGTGGTGAAGGAGGCTCCCCACCATACGCCCAACAGCCGCCTGGATGAGGCCAGGGCCGCCCGCAGGCCGGACCTGCGTTGGAGAGGGGTGGGGCAGGCTGCGCCGTCAGGAGTCTAGGAGGTTGCTGAAAAGGGGTGTCCAGAGGGGCGAAGCCCCTTTGGCGGGAGTCTGGGGGTGTCCCCCAGACTGCTTTTTCTCCCCCTCTCCCTTGCCAAGGGAGAGGGGGACACAGGGGGTAAGGGTTTTCCGAGCAGATGCTAGCTCCCGAAGCGCGCCGCCTCCACGGAGTCATGCCACGTCACTCCCTTGGTCTGCCAGAAGAGGACGGCTATCCTGTCCACGGCGGCGACCAGCTCCTTGGCGGCCTCCAGGTTGACCTGCTGCTTGCAGGTGGAGCCGAGCTTGGCGGCCTTCCAGAAGGCATCGTGCAGGTCGGGAAACTTTGCCAGGTGCTCCGGCTTGAAGTAGTCCGTCCAAAGGATCAACAGCTCCTTCTTGCAGAGCGTTGCGTGCTCCTCTTTCACCGCAATGTACCGGCCCAGGGTGTTCTCGTAGGTGGCCCAGGCCGCGGTGCTATCGGTGGGAGACGGCTTCTGGAGCGCCTGGATGCGCATGACCATCTTCTGGACTGTCTGGGCTGCTATCTTGGCGGCAATGGGGTCGTAGATGCCGCAGGGGATGTCACAGTGGGCGTAGGCCCTCTCGGTGGGGAGCGCCCTGGCTATCACGCTGAAGGCTGTTCTGAGTAACGACATTTGTACCTCCTGACTAAACTGGCTTTTACCTACGTATACATTATAAGGCAAGGGGCATGGGTTGCCAAAGAGATTCGTGCTCCCCGGCCGTCCCAATCCCTTGCCGGCTCTGGTATGCTGAGGAGTCGAAGAGGCCCCATGGCCTCAATAGGCTGACGAAAAAGGGGGAGTGCAGAGGGGAGGGCTCCCATCTTGTGGATGGGAATCCCTTTGACGGGGGTCTGGGGGTGTCCCCCAGACTGGGCTAAGCCCAGACCCACATCTCACGAACCGTAGAACATGGTCAGACCAGGGCTGCGACAGTTGAGTGTGGGTGCAGGGCTCGCCCTGCCTTCCCCCTTCCTGGCTAGGAAAGGGGACATGGGGATGGTCGAAAGGGTTTTTCAACATCCTGTTAAGGAGGAGTTCCTTTGCGGGGGATACTGAGGTTCTTCTATCATGTGCTGGTCTTCGCCACTGCCGCGCGGGTGGTGGTCACCGGTGGGAGCATGCACCCTGCCCTGGATTCGGGAGAGTACGTGCTTTTCAACCGCCTGGCCTATCTGCGGCGACGCCCGAAGAGGGGAGACGTGGTGCTTTTGAGGGGCGTTCAAGGGGGCAAGGGGGCCATGGTCAAGCGGGTGGTGGGGATACCGGGGGATTCGGTCCAGCTCCTCCAGGGGTTGGTGTTGGTGAACGACGCGCCGGTGGAAGGGGCACCCTTCTCCGAGGGGCCAGACCTGTGGGAGCCTGCCTCGTGGCTCCTGGGAGAAGAGGAGTACTTTCTTCTGGGCGATGCCAGGGATGTGAGCACCGACAGCCGCTCCTTTGGCCCTGGGGTGCGAAGGGCTATCCGGGGCAGGGCCTGGCTGGTCTACTGGCCCCTGAGCCGGTGGAGAAGGCTGGAAGGTCGCTGAAAAACGGAGTTTTTCAGCGATGGCCCCCTTCCCCCCTGGGGCGGGGCAAATCGGCTGGATTCGGAGTAGGGGGGGGTGCTACTCCAGGAAGTCCCGGAGCTTCTTGGAGCGGGAGGGGTGGCGGAGCTTTCGCAGGGCCTTGGCCTCGATCTGGCGGATGCGCTCCCGGGTGACGCCGAACTCCTTTCCCACCTCCTCCAGGGTGCGGCTGCGGCCGTCCTCCAGGCCGAAGCGCAGCTGGAGGACGCGGCGTTCCCGCAGATTGAGGGTGTCCAGGACACTCTGCACCTGCTCCTTGAGGAGCTGGTAGGACGCGGCGTCGGCGGGAGCCAGAGCGCCCCGGTCTTCGATGAAGTCCCCCAGGTGGTTGTCCTCCTCTTCGCCGATGGGAGTCTCCAGGGAGACGGGCTCCTGGGAGATCTTGAGGATCTCCCTCACCTTCTCTGGGGTGACCTCCATATCCCGGCCTATCTCCTCGCTGGTGGGCTCCCGCCCGTACTCCTGGACCAGGCGACGGCTGGCTCGCATGAGCTTGTTGATGGTCTCCACCATGTGGACGGGGATACGGATGGTGCGGGCCTGGTCGGCGATGGCCCTGGTGATGGCCTGGCGTATCCACCACGTGGCGTAGGTGCTGAACTTGTACCCCTTGCGGTAGTCGAACTTCTCCACGGCGCGGATGAGGCCGATGTTTCCCTCCTGAACCAGGTCCAGAAGGGACATGCCCCGACCGATGTACTTCTTGGCCACGCTGACCACCAGCCTCAGGTTGGCCTCAGCCAGGTGCTTCTGGGACCGCTTGCCCTCCTCCTTGATGCGGTCCAGGTGGGCCTTCAGGAGGAGCTCGTTTGCCTTGAGGTCGCTGATGGTGTCTTCGTCTTCCAGGAGTCGCCCCAGCTTATCCAGGGGGACTTCCTCGTCGATGATGTCGAACAGCTCAGGAGGCAGCAGACGACTGTTTAATGAGAACTCCAGGATGGCCCTTCTCACATCGACAGGAGAGGAGCCCGACTCCCCTGCCAGCTTGTCCACCATCTCCTGATCTATCATTCCATCTATGTCGGAGCGGAGCTTGGGATGAGAGATTATCTGAGACAGGCTCAGGCTGCTGGAGAGGCCCAGGTGACCCCCCAGGGCTTCCGCCAGGGGTGTGGCTTCCCCCAGGCGGCGAAGAAGGAGGAGCACCGTCTCATGGGCTTTGGGAGGGCGACCGTCCGGGGAGGTGAGCTCGGCTTCCAGTTTCCCGATGTATATGCCGCCCTCCATCTTGCGCGCCAGGGACTTCTCGTCCCGGGCCGTGAGGAGGCGGACCCGTCCTATCTCCCGCAGGTACATTCGGACGGGGTCGTCGATCATGTCGGGCGTTTCCAGCTCCGCCGCCGGTTCCATTTCCCCTTCCGCCTCGCTGGCGATCCCCTCCGCCTCTTCTTTGGATAGGTCGTCGGAGTTGGGCTGCCTGTCCTCCTCGACGTCACCCTGGGACCCAGGAATGACGATCACCACGTCTTTGCTCTCCGCGCTCGCCTCCGCGCCCACCAGGGACAGGAGATTCTCTGGGGGCCCGCTGGTCTCTTCAGCGAGCTCGTCTATCAGGTCGTCCAGCTCTTTCTTTTGCTTTCTCATTTCCTCACCAACTCACGGGGTCGCGGGACTTGAACCGGAGAACAGCTCCCTGAGCTGCCGGTTTATCTCATTGGACTGACGGAGCGAGGGCTCCAGGCTGGAGATGTCCTCCCAGTCCGCTCCCTCTAGCTGCTCCAGAAGGGCCTGTCCCTGGACCTTGAAGAAACGCTCCTTCAAGAGGTTTACTGCTTCCTCCAGGGCTCTCTCCCTCGCCTTTCTGTCCAGGGGAGGGCTCTCCGTTGCCAGGATGGCCTGGAGGTGCTCGGCCAAACCCTCTGGCAGGCTCTCCTGCACCTCCTCCATTGTAGAACAGACAGTCCATCTTGTGAATACATCCCTGTTCTCAGACAGCTCGAAGCAGTCAGGGGGGATATCAAGGCCCCTCTCTCTCAGCTCAGGGTGCAGTAGAAGGAGGTGGATGCAGTACTCCTCCCGAAGGTCGCGGTGGGTGGCGCCCAGGGGTGAGGCGCCGGCCCTGGGGGTGGTCTCGCCCCTCTGCCTTCTCTGGGGGTTACGCTCCTGGGGGCGCCCCACCCTGGCCTCCACGTCTGCCTCGCTGAGCTTCACTATGTCGGCGAGACGGCGCATGTATCTGCGCTGGGTGAAGGGGTTTCTCTCCGCTCTGATGGAGAAACTCAAGGAGTCGACCAGCTGGAGTTTACCCTCGTCGTCCGTGAGGTCAAAGCGGGGCGGAAGCGCTTCGAAGAGGTAGTCCAGGAAGGGCTTGGCCTCGGAGACCAGTCTCTCCCACTCCTCTGGACTCTCTCGGATGAGCACATCCGGGTCTTTGCCTGGGGGAAGGGTTGCTATCTTGAGGGACGCGCTCAGGTGGCGTTGATTGAACACCACCCCGCTTTTCCCTCCAGCCCGCAGGAAGTCGATCTGCAACGCCTGCCAGGAGGACTCCAGGCTGCGCAGGGTGGCCTCCTGGCCGGCGCTATCGGGGTCCAGGGCCAGGACAAAGGTGGAGGCCAGGGATTTCAGGGCGCTCACCTGGTGCTCGGTTATGGCGGTTCCCATGGAGGCCACCACGTTGTGAAACCCGTGCTGGTGGGCGGCGATGGCATCCATGTAGCCCTCGACGACAACCGCAACTCCCGTGCCGCTGATGGCTCCCCTGGCCATGGGAAGGCCGTAGAGGATGCGCCCCTTATCGAAGGCCGGGGTGCGAGGGGTGTTGAGGTACTTGGGATTGGAGCCGTCCAGGGTCCTGCCACCGAATCCCGCCACCTGCCCGGCGGTGTCCCTGATGGGGAACATGAGCCGCCGGTGGAAGAGGTCCCGCATGTTCCCCTTGTCGTCCTTAAGGGCTACTCCGGCGGCAAGGATGTCCTGTGCCTGGAATCCCCGCCCCGTCAGGTGTTTGGTCAGGGTGTCCCAGCCGCTGGGGCTGAGGCCCAGCTGGAACGTCGAGAGGGCCTCCTGGTTTACGCCCCGCTTCTCCAGGTACTCCCTGGCTCTCTCCCCCTCCGGGGAGTGAAGCACTTTCTGGAACAGCTCCACCGTCGCCTGGTTCACCTGGTGGAGGACGCCCTCTTTTTCCCTGGGCTGCCTGGTGGGGATGGCTATCCCTGCCCGCTGGGCCAGGTGTTCCAGGGCTTGGGCGAAATCCTGGTTCTCGGCCTTCATCACAAAGGCGATGGCGTCGCCGCCGGTGGCGCAGCCCCCGAAGCAGCGCCACGACTGGCGCTCCGGGAACACGATGAAAGAGGGGGTTTTCTCCATGTGGAAGGGGCAGTTGGCCTTGAAGTTGCGCCCCGCCTTCTGAAGGGCGACGTAGCCGGAGACCACCTCCACTATGTCGGTGCGGCTCTTGATGTCCTGGACAACGGTCATGGACTGGACCTCACCTGGAAGGGGAACGGCCTGGGATGCGCCCCGTCTATTGTAGCAGAACCTTTTGTCATGCCCACAAGGGAGAGCGATGCGCTTATTGGATGGGTTTTTGCCCTGTTCGGATTCCATCAAGGCCACAGTCCCACATGCCGCCTTAAGGCATCATCGCGCCATGAATACGGGCTGCATAGACGCTTGTGGTGAGGTTGACGAAGGACGACCTAGCAATACCTGCACTACTTTTGGTCCCGATAGCAGGTATTGGACGGCTTAAGGGGGGATAAGCTGGGCGAGAGCTGCGACTGACACCACAAATTGGAGGGCGTTCCCAACTCCGATATTTGTGGCCGTGACCGCTTATAGCCGCGTTAGACGTCCTCTACACTCCATGCACGCAAGCCGTCGTAGCTGAATCCAAGATAAAACTTAACCTCGTGGCCAATGTCTCGGCCAGGTAAGTACCCACCTCGAACCTGCCCCTGACTGGGCACGAAGAACGCTCTTAACCCTGTCGGGAACTCTATCTCACCACTCGCCGGGCTGGTGATCCGTGCAATACGTCCACGCGCCTTTCTCAGAACATGTTCCCCTGACCAAAACTCCTTTG
>JACVQK010000053.1 GCA_015661155.1 Dehalococcoidia bacterium
ACCGGTGCAAGCTCAGCTGCATCATCGACGCCCGCAAGCCTGGGGGTAGGGATCTGGTAAGAGACCTGGTGCGCATAAGCGACGTCGTTGTTGAGAACTTCCGGCCAGGGGTCATGAACCGTTTGGGCCTCAGCTATGAGGAGCTGCGGCAGGTCAAACCGGATATCATCGTGGTCGCGATGCCCGGCATGGGCAGCACAGGGCCCATTCGGGACTACCTGGCCTACGGGCAGCAGGTCATGGGCATCAGCGGCCTCACCCACCTGTGGGGTCACTCGGAATCCTCGCTGGCGACCCGCATCAAGATGCCGTTCCCGGATTTCGTGGCAGGCACCCTGGCGCCCCTCGCGATCATGGCGGCCCTGGAGTGGCGCGACCGCACGGGCCAGGGGCAATACATCGAGATCGCCCAGGTGGAGGGAACAGCCCATCTGCTCAGCGTTGCCTACCTGGACTACCTCCTCAACGGCAGGGTGGCCCAGCCTCAGGGCAATCGCAGCGACTATCAGGCCCCCCACGACGTCTACCCGTGCCTGGGCTACGATGCCTGGTGCGCCATAGAGGTCAACAACGAAGAGGAGTGGCGGGGCCTTCTCAAGGCCATTGGGAACCGCCCCTGGGTCAAGGATGACCGGTTCCAGACCATGGAGGGTCGCCTGGCGCATAAAGAGCTGCTGGACGGCCATCTCAACGAGTGGACCAAGGGATTCACCCCACGCCTGTTGATGCTCACACTCCAGAAGGTCGGAGTCCCGGCGTGTGTAGTGGCCTCTGGGGAGGACCTCTATCAGGATATCCACCTGCGCTCTCGTCCCAGGGCCATCGCCCAGATAAATCACCCGAACCACGGCCTCGTCGAGTACAAAGGGGTCAACGTCCACCTGTCGGCCACCCCCGGTTGGGGTGCGGTGGCAAATCCCAGGAGGGGTCAGCACAACGACTACGTGTTCCGAGAGCTCCTGGGTCGGGACGAGACCGCCATTCAGAAGCTCACCGAGGCAGGCACCATCGTCTAGGAAGACCTGCCATAGTGCCTCCATATCAAGTTGCTAAAAAAGGGGAGTCCAGAGGGGCGGAGCCCCTTTGGCGGGGGTCTGGGGGTGTCCCCCAGATACGATATTCACCCCCTTCCTGGATAGGAAGGGGGCAGGGGGATGGTCGAAAAGGGTTTTTCAACACCCTCCCATGAGGTGAGCAAATGGTTCAGAACACCATCGGAGTGGCCGTAACCGCGCGAAGCGCCCGGGAAGCCCTGGCCAGCATCCAGCGGCTGGAGGAGATGGGTGTGCCGGCGGCGTGGTTGACCAGCGGGGGAGCAGGCGGCGATGCCCTCACCACCTTCGCCGCTGCCGCCGCCCTCACCGAGCGCATTCTGCTGGGGACATCCATTGTCCCCACCTGGCCCCGTCACCCCGTGGTAGTGGCGCAGCAGGCCCAGGTAGTGGCTGACCTGGCCCCGGGGCGGTTTCGCCTGGGGGTGGGCCCCAGCCACCAGGCCACCGTAGAAAAGACCTTTGGACTGGACTTCCAGGCCCCCCTGGGCCACCTGCGGGAGTATCTGCAAATCCTGAAGGCCCTGCTCCAGAAAGGGCAGGTGGACTTCGCTGGTCGCTACTATCGTGCTGACGCCCGGATCGCCTCAGCCGTGGAGGTTCCGGTGATGGCCTCGGCTCTGCGGCGCAGGTCCTTCGAGCTGTGCGGGGCCGAGGCAGACGGCGCTATCAGCTGGGTGTGTCCTGGGCTCTACCTGAGGGACGTGGCCATCCCTGCCATGGCGGCGGGAGCAGAGCAGGCGGGTCGCCCAACGCCGCCCCTCATCGCCCACGCGCCGGTCTGCGTCCACGACGACCCCGAGGAAGCACGCTCTGCCGCCCGAGGGCAGATCGGGTTCTACGCCCGGGCGCCCTTCTACGCCAGCATGTTCGCCGACGCCGGTTTCTCCGAGGCGTCCCAGGGGACGTGGAGCGATGCCATGATAGACGCCGTTGTCCTGTCCGGGGACGAATCCCGGGTAGAGGAGAGGCTACGGGAGCTGCTCTCCTTTGGGGCCACGGAGATAATCGTGACCCCCATAGCCGCGGGAGACGACAGGGCAGCCTCCACAGAGCGCACCCTGCGCCTGGTAGCCCGGGTGGCCCAATCCGTAAGAGGATAGCCATGGTACGTAGAAGGTCCACCCGGCGCATCGCGACCTCCCCGCCACCAGACCCCCCTTATCTCTGGTCCTCTGGAAAGCTGGTTCCCTGGGCGGAGGCGACGGTTCACGTCAGCGCCTTGGCTTGGACTGGCGTCTCAGCCGTCTTCGAAGGGATTCGGGCCTACTGGAACCAAGGGGAGGAGGAGATGTATATCTTTCGTCTCCAGTCCCACCTTCACCGACTGCTCGACTCCATGAAGCTGATGCGCATGTCCTCCCCCTACTCCCCATCGGAGCTGACCACCGCCATCATGGATCTCCTCAAGGCCAACCAGGTTCGGGAGGATACCTACATCATGCCCCTGGCCTACTTTGGCGGCTCCGTGCCCGGATACAAGGCCGCCTACCAGCAGCCGGGGGAGGTCCTCATCACCACCAGGCCCCTTGCCTCCAATGCCAGGTCTAACAGGGGCAGCCACTGCTGTATCAGCAGCTGGGTGCGCATCTCCGACAACGTCATGTCCCCCAGGGCCAAGAGCATCTCCAACTACCAGAACAGCCGCCTGGTCTCCACCGAGGCCCAGATCAACGGCTACGACGCGGGGATCATCCTCAACCCCCAGGGCAAAGTGGCCGAGGGTGCCTACGCCTGTGTCTTCCTGGTGCGGGACGGAGTGGCCATTACCCCCGGGGTCACCGCCGGTATTCTGGAAGGCATCACCCGAGACACCGTGATACGGCTGTTCAGGGACGTCCTAAGGATGCCCGTAGAGGAGAGGGATGTGGATCGGACGGAGCTCTACGTGGCCGAAGAGGCCTTCTTCTGTGGCACTTACTTCGAGATAGAGCCCATCGTGTCCGTAGACCGATACCTCGTAGGGTCGGGAAGGCCCGGCCCCCTGACCCGCAAGCTCCGCCGACTCTACCAGGGCATAGTGCGGGGTGAGGACAGGGGCTATACCCAGTGGCAGACCCCCGTATGGCATAGCTCCTGAGCTTGTCAAAGGGTGGGTGACCTGTTTTCCTGTCACCCTGGGCCACCCTGTCACTCTGAGCGTCGTTACCCCATATGTCATTCCGAGGAGCGGAGCGACGAGGAATCTAGGACTTATACCGTTAACAAGAATGGTAGGCCCTAGATTCCTCACTTCGCTGCGCTGCGTTCGGAATGACATCCAACTATCTGTCGCCCTGGGCGGTTGTCGAAGGGCGTGAACGGGCCCCTGGATGGCACTCTGCTCATATGGTTCGACAGGCTCACCATGAGCGGAGAGATAAACACCGCTCACCCTGAGCCTGTCGAAGGGCGAGCCGCTTTCCATACAGCGCTTTTTCGCAACCACGTGCTTCCTTCTGCGGTATGCATACTTTTTGATGCCCCGGAGATTATCCCAGGGTATGTAGTTGCCCCGTGCTCCAGCCCGTAAAGTGGCAGCTACAGGAGGGGAGCGCGCAAGACGGTAGCGTTGAGTCTCCGAAGTAAACTGCACAAGGAGGTGATTACCAATGGCAGTCGAGAAGTCAATGGCATCTTCAAGCCTGGCGGAGGTCATCGACCGCATCCTGGACAAGGGGGTCGTGGTGGATGCCTGGGTTCGGGTGAGCCTGGTGGGCATCGAGATCCTGGCCATCGAGGCCAGGGCGGTGGTAGCGGGAGTCGACACGTATCTGAAGTACGCCGAAGCCATAGGTTTGACAGCGGGTGCTGCTGCCTAGGGGCTCAGGCTCATAGCTCTTCGGGCGGCATCGCCACTACCGACTCCTCTCCAGGCTGTGACTCCTTGCTCGGTCCCAGCGTACGCTACCAGGGGCGCGGCAGGTTGGTAGGGGGCGAAGCCGCCCGAAGCTCGTATCTTGATACAAGAAAGGAGACTGGGACAATGCGACAGCAGGAGATGCACACTCTGACCCAAGGGATCGTTAGCTCCCACGGGGTCAGGTCAAGGACGCTGGCGTCCCTTCGGGAACAGGTCGTGACCCAGCGAGGGGAAGCGCAGAGCCACCTTCGTGACCTGTACAAGGGCCGGCAAGCGGTCGCGAGGGAGCAGAGGGTTGCTCTGTCCAAGGGCCGGGCGGAGCTGGCGAAGGGGAGGCCACGGCTAAGGGTGGTGGAGGGACGGCGCCGGTCGGCGGCCCAGGGCTGGCTGAAGGTGGTGGCCACGGCCCGGCAAGCGGTCGCGAGGGAGCAGAGGGCCGCTCTGTCCAAGGGCCGTGCGGAGCTGTTGAAGGTGAGACCCCGGCTAAGGTCGGCGAAGAGGCAGCACCGGTCGGCGATCCAGGGCTGGCTGAGGGTGGTGGCCAAGGACCGCGTGGCGGCGCATAGGGAGTGGCACGACACCATCAGCGCCTTGCGAGGCGGAGGTGTTGGTGCCATCACCGCCAACAAGCTTCCAGCAACGCCCACAAGGGAGGTTGCTGAAGAAGAAGCTGTGGCGGAGGTTGAGGTCGGCGAGGTTACAGAGGAGCTCGCCAGGCTCGGGGATCGCGTGTTTGCGTACCTGGCGGGACATCCCGACGGGGTGAGGCTTGTTGAGATGGAGGGGGTGTTCGGCCTGGGTCGTTTCGAGTCGAGCCGGGTGGTGAGAAGCCTGATAGAGGCCGGCAAGGTCGAGAGGCGTGACCGTCTCTACTTTGCCGTCTAGTGCAGCAGTCAGGCTCTTAGGGCAACGTATGGGGGTGCAGGGGGCGAAGCCCCCGCCGGGGGTCTGGGGGTGTCCCCCAGATAACCTATGTTCCCCCTCTCCTGAAGGAGAGGGGGCCAGGGGGTGAGGTGTATGCCCCTGGAGAGGATGAGCTTAATGGAGATGGCTACGAGAAGCGCTGGAGAGCCCAAAAGAAGAGGAGGACTGCTATGGCCCCAGAAGGAGTAGCGACGGTCTTGCGACCCAGCCCGCTGCCGGGATTCGTGGAGACACCCTTCGTCCAGAGTATTGTCGAAAGGGCGTTGACGTACATGGCCGCGGGCTTTCCGGTGCACTTCCGGGGGGCTTCGGGCACGGGGAAGACAACCCTCGCCATGCACGTGGCCAGCAAGCTGGACCGACCAGTGGTGATGGTCCACGGGGACGAGGAGTTCTCCACCTCCAATCTGGTGGGCGGCGAGAACGGCTACCGGACGCGAAAGGTCATCGACAATTTCATCCACACGGTGTTGAAGACCGAAGAGGACGTGAGCCGAAGCTGGGTGGACAACCGTCTCACCATAGCCTGCCGCTATGGCTTCACCCTGATCTACGACGAGTTCACCCGCTCCCGTCCGGAGGCCAACAACGCCCTCCTTTCGGTGCTCCAGGAGAGGATGCTGGACCTCTCTGCTGCCAGGGACGGGGAGAGCTACCTGCGGGTGCACCCGCAGTTCACCGCCATCTTCACCAGCAATCCAGAGGAGTACGCGGGGGTGTACAAGAGCCAGGACGCCCTGCGGGACCGCCTGGTCACCCTGGACCTGGAGCTGTTCGACGAGGAGACGGAGGTGGCCATCACCCAGGCCAAGTCCGGCCTGGAGCAGGCCGATGCCGAGAGGATTGTGCGCATCGTTCACCAGCTGCGGGCATCGGGGGCGTGCGAGTTCCTGCCCACGGTGCGCGGCTGCATCATGCTGGGGAGAGCGGCCAGGGTGGCCGGATGCTCCATCGCCGGGGCAGACCCCCGCTTCCGGAGCTTCTGCCTGGACATCCTGGCCTCCGAGTCCTCCAGGGGAGGGAGCGCAAGCCAGACCTCGCGCGTGAAGACGGTGCTCAACGATCTGATGGACCGATGCTAGTTGCAGGAGGGAGCCATGAGAGGTGTTAGCGATCTGAAGGGCCTGGCTGACATGAGGACGGCTTTGAGCACGCACCTGCGCAGCAGGTCGCGGGACAAGGGGACACCTTATCAAGAGGTATTCTCCTTTGGCCTGGAGGGGCTGCGGTTGGAGAGAGAGCTGGAGCTGGTGGCCAAGCGCCAGGATCGGGTCCGACGGCGGCTTGCGGAAACCAGGAAGGTGGTTGAGGCGAGGATAGGACAGATTCGAGGTGCGGCCCCGTCGGACTCGCCTCCCGCCGTAACCGGGGACGAACAGGGCCCGTCGTCTCACTTGTGGCAGACCATGACCGTCAAGTACTAGAGTCGCGTTAGGCTATTGGAGGAACGTATGGGGGTGCGGGGGGCGAAGCCCCCGCCGGGGGTCTGGGGGTGTCCCCCAGACTGGGCTCGCCCTGCCCACGAAGTGGAGCTCTGACGAGATGCCATCAAGTAAGAGGAGTAGCGAGCGGCAGGCCACAGTAGTGTCGCTGCCATGGTATGCCGAGATGGTCTGGGCTGTGCTCGGCAGGGAGAACGGCAGGCCGGGAGACCTCTCGGAAGCTAAAGGCCAGACTGGCCTGGCGCCGGGCCACCCGGAAGGACAGCAAGCCGACTCCCGGGAGGATGTGGGGTGGACTGCCTACCCGTGGCAGCCCCTCAGGGAAGGTGAGGAGCCAAGACCCCGGGGGGTCGGCGTGGCGACCTCCGCGCGACGCCTCATGGCGATGGAGCGGAGCCGGATGCGTCGAGCTACCCCGGTGGGATATGTTCCTCGCGGACACAGGGAGAGATGAGCAGAGAAAGGGGGACTGGGCTGTGGATAGAGTCTACCTGTATGCCATCACCGACAGGCCCAGCAGCGACGAGGTAGACCTGGGCGTGCTGGGTCTGGATGGGGCCAGCCCCGTGCGGCTGGTGGCGCGCGAAGGAGTGGGGTGTGTGGTGAGCGACTACCCAGGGAGGGAGATGCGCCATCTGTCCAGGGAGGAGCTGGTGCGTTGCCTGCTCCTGCATCAGCGGGTGGTGGAGCGGGTTATGCCCTACCATACGGTGCTTCCCGTGAAGTTCGGGACCACCGTGGAGGACGACAAGGCGGTGGGAGCCCTTCTGGGCCAGGGCCATCAGGCTCTGACCGAGGCCCTGAACGGGATGCGTGACAAGGTGGAGGTGGAGGTGGCCGCCACCTGGGACGTGAACCAGGCCCTTGAGGCGGCGAGTTGGGAAGAAGAGGTGGTTCGCGCCAGGGAGGCTATCGCCAGAAAGGGAAGCCCTACCCTGGAAGACAGGGTTCACCTGGGACAGGTGGTGAAAGCGTGCCTGGACCGCCGCAGAGACGACTGCCGGAAGAGGATGCTGGGCTTCCTTCATCCCCTGGCCATCAGCGTGGCTCCCAACGCCCTCATATCAGAGGACATGGTGATGAACGTGGCCTTCCTGGTGAATCACAGCCAGCAGCGGCGTTTCGATGAGGGAGTTCAGGAGTTGGACACGCTGTTCCAGAACGAGATCACCTTCCGGGTCATCGGCCCTCTGCCACCCTACAGCTTCAGCACGGTGGAGGTGAGCTGCCTCACCGGCCAGGAGATAGAGGAGGCGCGGCGGGCGCTGGGGCTGACCGGCGACTTATCGCACTCTCGGATCAGGCAGGCCTACCGCCGCCTGGCAGCGCAGGAGCAGCGCAAGGACGGGTGCGCAGGAAGGGCGTCCGGGGAGTCCATGGCCCGATGGCGGCGGGCGTCGGAGGCGCTGCTGGCCTGCCCTGACGCCGCCCTGGCAGGAGATTCCCTCTTCGCGGTCTCCATAAGAGGGACGGGGTATCAGAATGTGGAGGCGGCGCGCTTCGGTGCGGCCATGGGAGTGTGAAGACGTGACGACGCCCACTGGTAGATACCTGTACTGCATCATCCGGTGCTCGGAGGAGCGCACCTTTGAGGACGCTGTTCCCATCGGCGATCAACCTGGGCCCGTCTACACCGTTTCCCAGGATGGTTTGGCTGTGGTGGTCAGCGACACCCTCGCAAGAGACCATGAGACCACCCGGGCCAACATGCTGGCCCACCAGCGAGTTCAGGAGAGGGTCATGAAGGAGTTCACTCTCCTCCCGGTTCGTTTCGACACTGTCGCCAAGGGTGCCCGCGCCCTTGAGGATGTCCGCAGGCTCCTGGAGAGGAGGTCCCAGGAGTTTGAGGGCCTCCTGACCGAGATGGAGGGCAAGGTGGAGCTGGGACTCAAGGCCCTCTGGCGGGACGAGCACGCCTTCTTTGAGGAGATAGCCACCCACGAGGAGGCCATAGGGAAGCTCAGAGACTCCCTGAGGGGGAAGTCCCCCCAGGCGACTCATTTCGAGAGAATCCGCCTGGGCGAGATGGTAAAAAGGGCCCTGGAGCGCAGGAGGAAGGCCAAGGCGACAGAGCTGCTCCTGCCTCTCAGCCCCATCGCCTGTCGCACCGTCGAGAACCCCGTCGTTGTGGATCGGATGATACTCAACGCTGCTTTCCTGGTGGACGGGGAGCGAGAAGGCGAGTTTGACCGCGCGGTGGGCAAGCTGGACGAAGAGGTGGGGGAGCGGATCGCGCTCAGGTACGTGGGCCACGCACCACCCTATAACTTTGTCAACATCGTCGTGAACTGGGAAGAGGTGTAGGTGGGCATTTTCGGAGACCTGCTGACCCTGCCGGTGCTGGGCGCTCCCAGGCTGGTGGTCTGGTTGGCCAAGGCCGTTGGAGAGCGGGCAGAGGCGGAGCTCCTGGACGAGGAGCCCGTTCGGAGCCAACTGCTGGACCTGCAGGAGCGGTATGAAATTGGCGACATGACGGAAGACGAGTACGAGCGTCAGGAGACGGCGCTGCTGGAGCGGCTCAACAACATTCGAGAGTGGAAGGAGCGGCGGGGAGATCAAAGATAGCTTGAAAGGAGGTCCGGTGTGGAGCTGAAAGAAGTGATTGAGAAGGCCAAGAGCGACCTGGCGGTCGCGACGGGGCTGAAACCGGTGTCGGTCGTCCAGGTTTTCAAGGACAAGGAGGGCTGGCATGTTCTCGTGGAGATGCTGGAGATGTCCCGGATTCCGCCGGCCACCGATGTGCTGGGAGAGTACCATGTGCTTCTGGGCGAAGACGACACCATGCTCAGGTTTGAGCGCAAGAGGACAAGGCTTCGCGGCGAGCCCACAGAGGCGCAGTATTCCCTTGTGTAAATCGGCGTAGAGGCAGAGGAGAGGTAACAGACCATGGAAGCAATGCAGTCAACTCTCGGTGTTGCTGACCTGATAGACCGCATCCTGGACAAGGGCCTGGTCATCAACGCCGATATCAAGGTCAACCTCGTCGGGGTGGAGATCCTCGATATCAGGATCAGGGCGGCCCTGGCCTCCTTCGAGACGGCCGCCAGGTATGGGTTGGAGTTCCCCTCGGGAACCAAACTCCCGGAATGGGCGGGCCAGGCTCAGTTGCCGGTT
>JACVQK010000007.1 GCA_015661155.1 Dehalococcoidia bacterium
TAGTTCCGAGCACTATGACAACCTTCATATCGTGTCTCCTTTTGCTACCAGCCTATTTTGTGTCTAAAGTCTATCACCACCATGAAGCAAACAGAACCCGAGAAGGTTACAACTTGACATGTTATGAAAATTCATGTACGCTGGATCGCGATCCAGCGTACATGAACCTCTTGACATCTCGTAAATAGACGGATATCATAGTACTTAAGTGGGCTTGGTTTTAACCTGGTCGGCGTGTGGGGCCGTGTCGAAAGACAGGCCCCACAAGCTTTTTATGCTCCCCAAATCCCATCGTATCGCTCGTCCCAAGGCACAATTTTGAGGCCCAAAATCGAATGGGCTGTTTCCTGTCCTTGACAAAGTTTGGTTCTAAAGACAGACCATCGATCTGGCGTAGTTAGGGGGTTTAGCACTTTTTCACCACAAGGTCTGGCAAGCAGGTCGGTCAGTTGAAGCCCTGTAATATTGTCCTTTTTAATCTTGAAATCTATGCCGGGAGCCAAGGCTTGCCTGAACCATGAGGCAGATATGTATGTGGTTCCTTCAAGAAATAGCCTTGTAAACTCACTTTGTAGGCGAGCGTCTTCAAGAAGCCCTCTAGCCTCAGCTACGACATGAGCACGAGCTCCCCCGAATTGCTGCTCAAGCACCATCACGAGGCGTTCCATAAGGAAGTCCAAGGTCATGAGATAGGGATGTGTGGGCAAACTGTTGTCCAAGGGTTGCAAGCCGACATCGGCAATATATGCTGGGCGATTCATCACACAGACAATTCCCATGAAATCAAGCTCAGATAATATCTGGCTCAATGATTCTCGTGCCTGGGATTGTCGTAACTTGTTACCTTGAAACCAAAAGGAACCTTTCCCTTTTCGCACATCGGGTTCGTGTACGAGTTTACTTGCTGCTCCCAACTTTTCAGTTTTCCACTGCCTCCACTGCTCGTCAATCCTCTGGGAATCATCATCACGGATAATTACGGCGCTAAGAACAAAGGCACCGAACTCATCCCTACTACTAAGCGAATACTGTCCACATTCATCCAGAAATACTGTGCAGGTATTCGTCATATCGGTGCTCTTTGTGGGGCGACGCCTGGGAACAATCCGACCTCCCGAACGAGCATGTAAAGCCCATAATTGGGACTCAGCTTCTTTCAATGCATCCTCTAACGCACCAGGTATTTCATGAAACGGTTGCAACTGCTGCGCCTGCCGCAGTAGAGCCACGTATCTTTCCTGGCGATCCAGATGTTGGGCAGCCACACGAACGTCTCTGCTATTGGTGAGGTCATCAGACATAGATGATTGCTTCGAAGCCATGTCAGCATAATACCACATGGAAGAACATACGAATGATGTGACATAATGACAGCCCCCTAAATATGAATAAGGCTCCAATTGACGCTCTTGTATCCCCATGCTATCATGCAGCCAGATGTTATGTCGCCAGGGTCGCTGGTAAAGGGGATGGACAGCTTAGCGCAGGTAGACCGGGAGGTTTCGGTATGCACCGACTGCTCCCTCTTCCAGAATCGGAGCAGGGCGGTTCCAGGGGAGGGACCCGAGAAGGCGGAGGTCATGCTCATCGGGGAGGCTCCGGGGCTCAACGAGGACAAGCAGGGGCGTCCCTTCGTGGGGGCTGCCGGCCACTTCCTGGAGGGGCTTCTGGCCTCGATTGGGCTTCGCCGTGAGGACGTCTACATCACCAACACGGTGAAGTGCCGACCCCTCAACAACCGCGATCCCCTGCCGGGGGAGATGGCCGCCTGCCGCAAATACCTCGACCGGCAGATAGAGTTGATCTCTCCCAGGGTGATAGTAACCCTGGGGCGTCACTCCATGGTCGCCTTCCTGCCCAAGGAGACCATCACCAAAGCCCATGGCAGGGCCAGAAGTGTAAACGGGGTGACCCTTTTCCCCATGTTTCATCCGGCCGCGGCCCTGCACCAACAGAGCCTTCGTAAAGTCATCGAAGAGGACATCAAAAAGCTGCCCGCTCTTCTCCAGGAGCTCTCCCCCTCTCGAAAGGAAGGAGCGGGAGAGCAGCTTAGCATGTTCTAGAGGTTCTCTATGGCACGATCTTTGAGAGTCATACCCCTGGGCGGCCTTGGCGAGATAGGCAAGAACATGATGGCCCTGGAGTGCGATGGCGACATAATCGTCATCGATGCCGGGGTCCTCTTCCCTGAGGAGGATATGCTGGGGGTGGACCTGGTCATCCCCGACATCGCCTACCTCATGGAGCACCGGGACCGGGTCAGGGGCATCCTGATCACCCACGGCCACGAGGACCACACGGGGGCCTTGCCCTACGTCCTGCGGGAGCTGAAGGTGCCGGTGTATGCGCCCCGGCTGGCCAAGGGCCTCATAGAGGTGAAGCTACGGGAGCACCACACCCTTCGCGGGGCCAGGCTGGAAGAGGCGGAGCCAGGGAAGCCCATAAAGCTGGGGTGCTTTCGGGTGGAGTTCTTCCGGGTGTGCCACAGCATCCCCGATGCCATGGGCCTGGCCATCCGGACCCCTCTGGGCCTGGTGGTTCACACCGGTGATTTCAAGATAGACCACACCCCCGTGGATGGGAAGCCCACGGACTTCGTACATCTGGCCGAGCTGGTGCGGGAAGGGGTTTTCCTCCTGCTTTCCGACTCCACCTACGCGGAGCTCCCTGGCTATACACCCTCGGAAACGGTGGTGGGGGAAGCCCTGGAGCGGGTTATAGCCGCGGCTCCAGGCCGGGTCATGGTGGCCACCTTCGCCTCTCTGATATCCCGGGTGCAGCAGGTGCTGGATGCCGCGCAGAGGCATGGACGGAGGGTGGCCTTTGTCGGACGCAGCATGGTGAACAACGTGGACATGGCCCTGAAGATGGGCTACCTCTCTGCTGCCCCCGATCTCATTACGACCCTCAAGGAGATAAAGAGGCTGCCCCCGGAGAGGGTGGTCATCGTAACCACCGGTAGCCAGGGAGAGCCCACCTCGGCCCTGGTGCGCATCTCCAGCGGCGACCACCGGGACGTTCAGATCATGCCCGGGGACACGGTGGTGATCTCGGCTACCCCCATTCCGGGCAACGAGAGGGTGGTGAGCAAGACCATAGATAACCTCTTCCGCCAGGGAGCCCGGGTGCTCTACGACAAGGTGGCCCTGGTCCACGTCCACGGCCACGCCAGCCAGGAAGAGCTGAAGCTGATGATCAGCCTCACCAAGCCAAAGTACTTCGTCCCGGTGCACGGACAGCACCGGCATCTGAAGGCCCACGCGGAGCTGGCCCAGGCCCTGGGCGTGCCGCCATCTAACACCTTTGTCCTGGAGGATGGCGATGTCCTGGAGCTTGTACCCCAGGGGGGTAAGGTGGTAGACCGGGTGCAGGCGGGCCCGGTATATGTGGACGGCCTGCGGGTATGGGACATGAAAAACGAGGTCCTGCGCGACAGGCGGCTCCTGGCCAGGGACGGATTTGTGGTGGTGATCATCACCCAGGACAAGAGGACGGGACGGGTGATCAAGCCCCCGGAGGTGGTCTCCAGCGGCTTTGTGAGCACCCAGGAGCAGAGTGAGATCATGAATGAGGCGGTCCAGGCAGTGATGGAGGCCCTGAACCACGGCAGTGAGCAGCTCCTGGAACGGGGCTTCCTCACCAACAAGGTGAAGGACGCCGTGGAGAAGTCCCTCTACCAGCGGACCGGTCGTCGTCCCATGGTCATCCCCGAGGTCCTGGAGGTATAAGGAGGGGAGACGATGTCGCTGCTCGCGATGCTCTGGTATCGACGAAAGCCCCTCCTCTGGGCTTTCATGATCCTGGTGGCCCTGGTAGTGGTTCTGGCGAGGCTTTCTGAGATTGTCGGGGGCGTCCTCCAGACCAGAGACCTCCTGGTCCGCAGCCTGGCCTTCGGACTCCTGCCTCCCACCTTGTGGGCCCTGGCCCTGGCGCTGGCGGTGTGGAAGAGGCGCTCTCTTCTCAGGTGGCAGCTCTGGAACCTGTGGCTTGCCGCCTTGCTGGGGTGCATGGTGGTGTGGGGTGTTTTGGCCTATTTTTCAGACTACACCGGCATCCTGGGCGAGTTCACCCTGGGAGGATGGGTAGGGAAGGGAGTGAAGGGCTCCTCGGATGTGCTGGGCGTCTTCAGACTGGCGGGTATGGCGCTCATTGTGGCTGCCACGGTCTTCCCTGGCCGGTCTCTACGGCTCATGAAATGGGTTCTTCCCCGGGTTGGCCGCAGGGTCGGCCGCTTGGGGAAGGCCGTGGCCAGGCTTCTCATCAGGAGGTTTGAGGGGCTCTTGGCCAGGTGGAGAGAAGCCCACCCTCGGTCTCGCATCACGGTGCAGAGAGCTCCTGCGCCAACGGTGAGGGGCCGTCCCCTGGACATGGGGCTACAGGTGCAGGAGCCCCAGACACCAGAGCAGATAGAAGAAGCAGGGGTCGTCGAGAGCGGGGTGTCGTCCCAGGAAAAAGCGCCTCCGCGGCCGTCCGTGCCCGCGACGGCAGCCAAGTCACCGACGGAATCGGAGAGGGAAGCTACCAATGAGACCAGGGGGGGGTGGGCTTTGCCCGCTCTCTCCCTTCTGTCAGATGCTCATAGGGGGGGCCATGAGCCGGGCATAGACCAGGAGAAGACGGCTCGCCTCATCGAGAGAACCCTGGGAGAGTACGGCATCGAGGTGAAGGTGGCTGAGATAAAGCCCGGCCCCGCGGTAACCATGTTCGGACTGGTGCCTGGCTGGATAAGGCGGTCCCGGGAGGTAAGGGAGAAGAACGCGGAGGGCAACCCCGTGGTAGACGCCATGGGAAGGCCCGTGGTGCGCGAGGTTGAGGACAAGACCCGGGTCAAGGTGGGCAGCATCGTTGCCAGGGAGAAGGACCTGGCCCTGGCCCTGGCCGCTCCCAGCCTGCGCATCGAGGCCCCTATCCCCGGGCTCTCCCTGGTGGGAATCGAGGTGCCCAACACCAAGCCATCCATTGTCACCCTGCGCTCCGTCATGGAGAGCGAGGCTTTTCAGTCCCTCCATTCCAAGTCCAAGCTGGCCCTGGCCCTGGGAAGGGGCAGTGGAGGAGAGGTGGCGATAGCCGACCTGGCCCGAATGCCCCACCTCCTGATCGCCGGATCCACGGGCAGCGGGAAGAGCGTGTGCATCAACTCCGTCATCGTCTCCATCCTCATGCACAACACTCCCCGGGAGACCCGGCTGCTTCTCATAGACCCCAAGCGAGTGGAGCTCACCCCCTACAACGCCATCCCTCACCTCCTGATTCCCGTGGTGGTGGAGGTGGAGATAGCCGTGCAGGCTCTCAAGGGGCTGATTGAGGAGATGCAGGATCGGTACAAGCGAATGGAGAAGGCAGAGGTGCGCAATATCGAGGGGTACAACCGGAGTCTCCCCATCGAGCAGAGGATGCCCCTGATAGTGGTGTGTGTGGACGAGCTGGCAGACCTGATGATGTCCGCTCCCTATGACATAGAGCACTCCATCATAAAGCTGGCCCAGCTGGGAAGGGCCACCGGCATTCACCTGGTGGTGGCCACCCAGCGGCCCTCGGTGGACGTGGTAACGGGACTCATAAAAGCCAACTTCCCCAGCCGCATCAGCTTTGCCGTCGCCTCTCAGGTGGACTCCCGCACCATCCTCGACTCCGTGGGGGCGGAGAAGCTCCTGGGTCGGGGGGACATGCTGTTTCAACCCCAGGATGCCCCCAAGCCCCGGCGGATTCAGGGGGCCTTTGTCTCCGACAGGGAGATAGGTGACCTGGTGAAATACTGGCGGCGTCAGCAGGGGCCGCTCCCTCCGGAGATACGCCTCCTGGAGGAGGAAGAGGCCCAGCGAAAGGAGCTGGGAGATGGAGGGTCGGGAGACGAGCTTCTGAAGAAGGCGTACGACCTGGCAACCAACTACAATCGCGTGTCCGCCTCTCTTCTTCAGAGGAGGCTCCGCATCGGGTACTCCCGGGCAGCCCATCTGATGGACCTCCTGGAGGATGCGGGGGTGATAGCGCCCGGAGACCCTGGAAAGTCCAGGGAGGTCCTGGTGGCCAGTGACAAGAAGCGGAAGCAGGAAGAGTAGGGGGCTACGGGAAAATGGGGAGTGCAGAGGGGGCTTGGCCCAGACCCACACCTCACAGACCCTGAATTCGGCTTGCCTATGAATGCCTCTGAGGAATGTGGGTGCAGGGCTCGCCCTGCTAGCTGGAGGCTTCGGTGGCTGACAGCGCTGGCTCCAGGGCCAGGGCAATGACCTCGTACTCCGCAGCGACGGCAGGGCTCACCAGCACCGATGGCTTGGAGGTATCCCTGTAGTCGGGGCGCATCTCCAGGCGTCCCAGGAAGGGTAGGCCCATCTCCTGGGCCAGCTCCTCGCCGGCGCCCGTGCCGAACATCTCCCCGCTGAAGTTCTCCACCACGCCCAGCACCTTGACGTTCATCTTGCGTATCATGTTGATGGACCTCTTGGAGTCCAGCTTGGACAGCGCCTGGGGGGTGGTGACAACCACAAAGCCGTCCATATTGAGCATCTGCATTACCGTCAGGGGGGCGTCGGAGGTGCCCGGAGGAAGGTCTACCACCAGGCAGTCCAGGTCACCCCAGGCGGTGGTCTCGAGGAACTGGTTGATGGCGTTGTGGATCATGGGGCCGCGCCAGATGATGGCCTCTTCCTGGTTCTCCTGGAAGAAGGCCATGGAGAGGATTCTCACGCCGTGCTTCTCCGGAGGGACGATGAGCCCGTCCTGGATCTCCGGCCTGTCGTAGGCCCCCAGGACATTGCTCGCGTTGGGACAGTCCACATCGGTGTCCATCAGCCCCACCCGGTATCCCTTCCGGGCCAGGGTCACCGCCAGGTTGACAGCGACGGTGGTCTTTCCCACTCCACCCTTGCCGCTGTAGACGCCGATCTTCTTCTTTATGTGGGAGAGCCTCTCGGTTATTTGACGTTTCTGCTGCCAGCTACGCTTGATGGATTCCAGGCGCGCCTGCTCCTCGGGGGTCTGGGGACGGGTCATTTAGGCTCTACTCCTTCTTCCTTCTTCACCGCGGTGAGGAAGGTCATGGACTGCCTGGGAGAGGGAAAGTCAGGGGTTCAGTCCATTCCCAGCAGCTTCTTGCCGTCTTCGGTGATCATCTCGAAGCTCCAGGGGGGGTCGAACACCATCTCCACCTCAACCTCTTCCACCCCCTCTATCTCGCCGATTCGCCACTCGGCGTTCTGGGCAATGAAGGCGCCCATGGGGCAGCCTGGGGCGGTGAGGGTCATCTTCACGTACACCTGGCCCTCGTTCACCTGGATATCGTAGACCAGGCCCAGGTCCAGCACGTTTATCGGTATCTCCGGGTCGTAGACATCCTTCAACACTTCTCTGACATCGTCCACACTGACTGTTTTGCTTACTGCCATGCCCAACCTCCCTTGAAGCTCCGGCTAGATGTAACGTCCAATTCAATTGTAGCAAGGGGCGAAGGGAGGTGTCAATCTCGTGGCAGTTTAGCAGGCTGCGGAAAAACCCTTTCGACCATCCCCCTGGCCCCCTTCCTGGCCAGGAAGGGGGAAGAATTTGAATCTGGGGGACACCCCCAGACCCCCGCCAGAGGGGGCTTCGCTTCGCCCCCTCTGCACTCCCCCACTGGGCTTAGCCCAGACCACACATCTCTCAAACCCTGAATTTGGCTCGCCTATGAATACCTCTGAGAAGTGGGGGTGCAGGGCACGCCCTGCATCATTGCGCTCAAATTCACAGGTGATGTATCATGGCAGATAGAGATGGGAATTCACCAGGGGCAGGCATGGTAGAGGCGGATGGCAACGCATCCCTTGCCATAGCGGTAAGGGGGTTGACCAAGACCTATGGGGCTCAGGTGATACTGCGGGACCTGGACCTGCGGGTGGCCTGGGGGGACTTCCTCACCGTCTTTGGCCCCAACGGGGCGGGCAAGACCACCCTCATGAAGGTGTTGGCCACCCTCTCCCGCCCTACCAAAGGAGAGGTGAGGGTTGCCGGGTTTGACCTGAGCAAGAACCCCGCGGCCATCCGGCGGAATATAGGAGTGGTGACCCACCAGCCCCTGCTGTACGGTGACCTCACCGCCTTTGAGAACCTGAGTTTCCAGGGCAGGATGTTCGGTCTGGAGCAGCTGGAGGAGCGCATTGAGAGGACCGCGGGTCTAATGGGCATCGGCCGCTATCTGGGGCACAAGGTGGACACCCTTTCCCACGGTATGCAGAAACGCGTCTCCCTGGCCAGGGCCATCCTGCATGACCCGCCGGTGCTGCTGCTGGATGAGCCGGAGACGGGCCTGGACCAGGAGGCTCTGAGCATGTTGGCGGAGGTGGTGGTGTCGGGAGAAAGGGGCCGCCGAACGGTGTTGATGGTCACCCACTCTCTGGAGCGGGGGCTTGCCCTGAGCAATCGGGTGGCTATCCTGACGGGGGGCAAGATAGCGTACCAGGAGGAGAGGGCCCTGGTGGATGAGGCCGGGTTCAAGGTTGCCTACAGCCGGTTCACCGGGGTAACGCTGTGACGGGGTTCTGGGCGACCGTCAGTGCCCTGGTGTGGAAGGACATCCGGGCGGAGCTTCGCACCAAGGACGTGGTCATCTCGGTTCTGACCTTTGCCCTTCTCTCTCTGGTGATATTCAACTTCGCCCTCAGGCCGTCGCCCCAGGTGATCCCCATCGTCGCTCCCGGGGTCCTGTGGGTCGCCTTCACCTTCGCCGGGGTTCTGGGTCTGACCCGGACCTTCGTTCTGGAGAAAGACCGGGGCAACCTGGAGGGGCTGCTGCTCACCCCCACCAGCAGGGAGGCCATCTACGTGGGGAAGATGCTGGGGAGCCTGGTGTTCATGCTGGTGGCAGAGGTGGTTGTCCTGCCCCTCTTTGCCGTGCTGTTCAACCTCTCCCCCTTTCGGCCCGGGTTGCTCCTGGTCATGCTGCTGACCACCATAGGTTTCACCGCGGTGGGCACCCTCTTCTCCGCCATCGCCATCAACACCCGCTCCCGGGAGATAATGCTGCCCATGCTCCTCCTTCCCCTGGTGGTGCCGGTGATCATCGCCGCCGTGGTGGCCTCGGGCACGGCGCTGGAGGGGGGAAGCTGGTCGGAGATGGCCAAGTGGCTCCAGCTAATCGCCGTCTTCGACGTCCTGGCCCTGGTGTTCTCGGCCTTCGCCTTCGAGCAAGTCCTTCAGGAGTGAAATAGTGAGTACAAATACGATGGTTAGAAACGGTCTGTTGGTCCTTAGCGGGGCGATGATGCTCCTGAGCCTGTACCTCATATTCCGTTGGGTTCCCACGGAGAAGAACCTGGGGGTCTCCCAGAGGATATTCTACTTCCACGTTCCCCTGGCCTGGGCGGGGTTCCTCGCCTTCTTCTTCGTCATGGTGGGAAGCGTGGGATACCTGTGGAAGAGGACTGACGGGTGGGACCACATGGCCTACTCCGCGGTGGAGATAGGGGTGCTGTTCACCACCCTCATGCTGATCACGGGGATACTGTGGGCCAAGCCGGTGTGGGAGGTGTGGTGGACGTGGGACCCCAGGCTCACCACCTCTCTGATACTGTGGCTGATCTACGTGGCCTATCTCATGCTCCGGGCTTACTCCCCCAGGGGGGAGCAGGGGGCCCGCTACGCCGCCGTTCTGGGTATCGCCGGCTTCTTCGATGTGCCCATCGTCTACCTCTCCATACACTGGTGGCGTACCGTCCACCCTGAGGCCGTGGTGGGGCCCGCGGCCACCAGCAACCTGTACTCCGCCATGTTCATCACCCTGATGATATCCGTTGTCACCTTTACCCTCCTCTTCATATGCCTCTTGCTGGAGAGGCTTTCTCTGAGGCGGAGTGAACACGAGCTAGAGGCGGCCCGGGACCTTGTCGAAACCCTGAGATGACCATTTCGTTAGGAGGTAACATGAAATACGCCCTGAAGGCCCTGATGGTAGTGCTAGCTCTGGGCGCGGCCCTTATCCTGGGGACTGCTTCTGCCATGGCGCAGGAGCTGCCTGACGTCGCCGCCGCCCCGGGGAGCGATCCCGAGGCCAATCTGCCCTACCTGTACGCCGTTTACACCGTTACGTGGGTGGCCTTCTTCGCCTATCTTGTTTACCTGTCCCAGAGGCAGCGGGACCTGAGAAGGCAGGTGGAGGAGCTGCGGCGGGCCCTGGCGGAGAAAGAGAGCCAGCAGGGCTAGCTCAGGATAGGAAGATAGAGAGCAAGCGGGGATACTGCCTAGTATGGTGTCCTTGAAGTTCACAGCATATGTCATTGCGAGGCCCGACGAAGGAGAGCCGTGGCAATCTGGTGGTGGGGCCACTCCTCCTCCAGATTGCTTCGTCGGCTATCACCTCCTCGCAATGACAATCAGGCTCCTTTTTCTGGGACAGGACGCTACAAGCTCCTCTCTATCTGCTGCGCCAGGGCCGAGGGGTCGGTGACCGGCTGATAGCAGACGTACTTGTGACAGAGATAGGCGGTGGGTGAGCCGCCCATCATAACCTTGTCCTCGAGCAGAGGGATGTCATCCCATGAGCCGGGTTCCAGGGGGTTGCAGCCAGCGAGGACCTTGTTGGGCATATAGCGGCTGTGGATGGCATCAAGGAGGGCCTGGGTAGCGGATTGGTCCCTGGGGCCCACCACCGCGATCTCTTGAGGTGAAGAGAGGTGGAGGTCGAGGGCTCCCAGCCAGTGGCCAAACCCAAGGGGGAAGTCGACCATGAGTTCCCGCACGGAGCCCATGGCGGATGCAGCCCTACGGGCAAAACCCTCCTCTCCTGTGAGAAGAAGGCTGAGGCGCAGGAGAACCTCCGCTGCCATGGAGCCGCCACAGGGCATGGCGTTGTCTGTGATCTCCCTGGGTCGGACGACCAGGGCCTCGTGGTCAAGCCCTGTATCGTAGAACACGCCCTGCTCCTCGTCCCAGAACAGCTCCAGCATGGGCCGAGCCAGGGCCTGCGCCTCCCTGAGCCAGGAGATATCCAGGGTGGTCTCGTAGAGGGCGAGAAGGCCGTCCATAAGGCAGGCGTAGTCCTCCAGATAGCCCTTCAGCCTGGCGTGGCCGTCTCTCCAGGTACGCAGCAGTCGCTGGCCCTCTCGCAGGTTTTCCAGGATGAAAGATGCGTTGGAGACCGCCGCCTGTAGATAGTCCGCCCTGTGGAGGATGGCGGCGCCCCTGGCCATGCTGCCCATCATGAGGCCGTTCCAGGAGGTGAGGACTTTGGTATCCTTTGCAGGGGGGATACGGTGGCCGCGCACCTCCAGGAGGCGGTTCTTGCCTCTTTCCACCACGGCCATCATCTCGCCTGGTTCCAGGCCCATACCCTGGGCTACCTCTGAAACATCCCTGGGCCGATACAGGATGCTTCGTCCATCAAAGTTCCCTTCGTGGGTAACTCCAAAGTATCTCTGAATAACAGGGGCCTCGTGGGGGCCCAGGGCCTGCTGAATCTCATGGGGTGTCCACAGGTAGTATGTGCCCTCCTCCCCCTGGCTGTCGGCGTCCTGGGTGGAGTAGAAGCCCCCCTGGGGGTCTGTCATCTCTCGGAGGACGTAGTCCAGGGTCTCCTGGGCGATGCGCCGGTAGAGGGGATTTCCGGTGGCCTGGTATGCGTGAAGATAGAGACGGCTGAGGAGGGCGTTGTCGTAGAGCATCTTCTCGAAGTGGGGCACCAGCCAGGAGGGGTCTGTGGAGTAGCGATGGAAGCCTCCTCCCAGCTGGTCGTAGATTCCCCCCCGGGCCATACGCTCCAGGGTGGTCTCCACCATGGCGAGGGCCTCCGGGTCTCTGGTGCGGTGGTGATAGCGGAGGAGGAAGTCCAGGGCCATGGCTTGCGGGAACTTGGGCGCTGTTCCAAAGCCTCCCTCCTGGGGGTCGAAGTCGCTCTTCAAGGAGGTGTAGGCCCGGGAAAGGAGGTCTGCGGTCAGGGGCTCCGGGCTCCCGTGGGGCTGGTCGGTGCGCTGTATGGCGGAAATTATCTGCGCCGCAGACCGGGTCACGTCGCCCTGGCGGGTGGTGTATGCCTCGGCAACAGCGGTGAGGAGTCGGGGGAATCCGGGCATTCCGTGACGGTCCTCGGGGGGGAAGTAGGTCCCGCCGTAGAAGGGCTCGCCGCCGCTGGTGAGGAAGACGGAGAGGGGCCAGCCGCCCTGGCCGGTCATGGCCTGCACGGCCTTCATGTAGATGGAGTCCAGGTCGGGGCGCTCTTCCCGGTCAACTTTTATATTGATAAAGCTCTGGTTCATGAGAAGGGCGGTCTGCGGGTCTACAAAGGACTCCCGCTCCATGACATGGCACCAGTGGCAGGCGGAGTACCCGATGCTGAGGAAAATGGGTTTATCTTCCTCCCGTGCCCTCAGGAGGGCCTCCTCCCCCCAGGGGTACCAGTCCACGGGGTTGTGGGCGTGTTGAAGGAGGTAGGGGCTGGTCTGATCGATCAGGCGGTTGGCCATGTCCTCTCCGTTCTGCAGGGCGAGCCCTGCACCCACACTCAACTGTCGCTGCTTTGGTCTGACCATGTTCTACGTTTCGTAAGGTGTGGGTCTGGGCTAAGCCCAGTCTGGGGACACCCCCAGACCCCCGACAGAAGGGCTTCGCCCCCTCTGCACTCCCTGTTACTGGAGTTTTCCGACAAGTCCGCTGTCTTTTCTTCAATTCTAGCAGTGATTACATATTATAGGGAGACCCTAGACGACGCCCTACCTCACCTTGACCCCGCAGGGGTTGTATAATACAATCAGCGCGCTAGAACCCTGAGGGCCACAAAGGGAGAGAGATGGTAGTCATTGGAGTCGCGGGGGGCATCGGTACGGGCAAGAGCGAGGTGTCGCGCATCCTGGGAGAGCTGGGAGCGGCGGTGCTGGAGGCGGACAAGATCGGGCACGAGGTGTATCTTCCCCATACCGAGGGTTGGCGAGAGGTGGTTGCCACCTTTGGTGAAGAGGTTCTCCTTCCCACTGGAGAGGTGGACCGGCGGAAGCTGGGAGGGAAGGTGTTCGGCAACCCCCAGGCCATGGAGAAGCTGAACGCTATCACGCGTCCCCGCATACGGATTCCAGGTGGTGGTGATAGATGCGGCCATCCTCATAGAGGCGGGGTGGGATGACCTGTGCGACGAGGTGTGGATAGCCACCGCTCCCGAGGCCCACGTCATACAGAGGCTAGGGTCCAGGAACAACCTCACCGAGGAGCAGGTCCGGGCCCGCATGGCTTCCCAGATATCCACGGAGGAGAGGGTGAAGCACGCCCACGTCATCATAGAGAACGATGGAGACCTGGAGGAGCTGCGCCGCAAGGTCAGAGCGGTGTGGAAGGAGCGCTTGGCCGGAAGGAACACGGCCGCGAGACATCATGGCTGAACAAGTCACATACAGATCGTACCAGGCAGAGGAGTATGTAATCAGAGAGGAGCCGTTCTACCTGCCCGTGGGAGACGAGATAGAGCTGTTCGAGGCAGCTTACGCCCAGAAGTTGCCGGTGCTGCTGAAGGGGCCAACGGGCTGTGGGAAGACCCGCTTCATTGAGTACATGGCCTATCGACTGGGGCGTCCCATGGACAAGGTGCAGGGGCACCAGGGGAATGGGGAGAACACCGGTGGAGGCATACCCCTGATGACCATAGCATGCCACGAAGACCTGACCGCCAGCGACCTGGTGGGGCGATATCTCCTGGAGGGGGGTGAAACCCGGTGGGTAGATGGCCCCCTGGCGCGAGCGGTGAAGGCCGGCGCCATATGCTATCTGGACGAGATCGTGGAGGCGCGGAAGGACACCACCGTCCTTATTCATCCCCTGACCGACCACCGGCGGATTCTTCCCATCGAGAAGAGGGGAGAGATTCTGGAGGCCCACGAGGGGTTCATGCTGGTCGTGTCCTATAACCCTGGCTATCAGAGCGCTCTCAAGGACCTGAAGCACAGCACCCGGCAGCGGTTCGTGGCCATGGAGTTCACCCATCCACCCCGGGAGCTGGAGGAGCGAATCCTGGAGCATGAGAGCGGTGTGCCTGGGGATATGGCCAGGGCCCTGGCAAAGCTGGGAGAGAAGGTGCGCAACCTGAAGGACCACGGGCTACAGGAGGGGGTCAGCACCAGGTTGCTGATATACACGGGCAGGCTGATAGCCGCGGGCATAGCTCCGAGGCGGGCGTGCCAGGTGGGGGTGAGCTGGGCTCTCACCGACGACCCTCAGATTCAGCGCAGCATAAATGAGGTGATCTACTCCATCTTCGAATAGGGCGTGCCTGCGAAGAGCACCCAGGCCGGAAGGGGAGAGCTGATATAGTGAAGCTGACTGTCGAATCCATACGGGGGCCCCTGGCCCGAGCCACCCCTCTTACCCTTGACGATCCAGGTCTGGTCCCTGCTGGAGTGATGCTCCTCCTTTTCCCCAAGAATGGGGAGCTCTGCGCCCTCTTGAACAAGCGCACCAACCTGGTGGAGCATCACAAGGGGGAAATCTCCTTTCCTGGCGGTGCCCAGGACCCTGAGGATACCACCATTCTGGACACGGCCCTGAGGGAAACCCATGAGGAGATGGGGGTCAAGAGGGAGGATGTGGACATCCTGGGCAGGCTGGATCAGGTCTCCACCGGGAGCCGGTTCTCCATTACACCCTTTGTGGGAGCCATACCAGGGTCTTACGCTTTCAAGGCCAGCAGGATTGAGGTAGCGAAGGTGCTGGAGGTGCCCTTGGCCCTTCTCCTGGACCGGGCCAACTGGCGGGAAGAGACAAGGTTTGAGCAGCGTGGGTTGGCAACGAGATATGCCTACGCCTTTGGCGACCACCTGATCTATGGCGCCACAGCCAGGATTCTGACCCAGTTTCTAGGACTCATAGCTCCGGCTTCGAGATAGGTGACAGGGTGACCTTTCCGGCTTACGAGAAGGAGACCCAGCCGTTCCCCAGTGAGTTTGCATCGGCCTTCCGAGAGGCGAGGGATGCAGCCACCGGAGTGCTGACTGAGGAGGAGTTCAAGGCCTGGGCCGACTGCGGCCTGCGCATGGCGAAACGGGCGGGACGGTCCTGGGAGGCGGCCAGGGAGTACTTCAAGGCAAGCCCCGCACTGCTTCGGACCCTTCCCTTCTCCTACTTCATGGAGTGGGGTTACTGGGGCAATGTGCTCGTTGAGGAGTCCCCCGTCATTGCCGAGACCTACTTCAGGGTGGGGCCGGAGGTGGTGGGGTCTCTTGATCCCTGGGAGGTGGCGGAGTGGGCCAAGCTTGGGAGGGGGCTCTACACGGGGAGCAGGCAGTCCAGCGCCCTCTGTATCAGGTTCTTCGAGGCCAGCGGAGACCTGCTCAAGATTCTCACCCTCAGCGAGCTCCAGCACCTGATGCTTTTGATAGAGAGTGTTGGAGAGAGCTCTGCCGAGGAGGCCGTCGCTCTTCTCTCCCTGTCCCGAGAGGTGCTACCCTCGTTGAAAGAGGACACCCGAGCCTGCTTGTCTCTCCTCTCCGCCCTGGTGAGGGAGGACTGGCGGCAGGCCAGAGGCTGTCTCGGGGTGGTGAGGGAGGCCTTGCCCCGGGTGGAGCGGGTTGAGCGTGCTCGGTTTCTGGCCCTGGCAGAGCGCCTCGCTGGGAAAGGCGATACCGACATACCCACCTTTCTCCAGGAGGGTTCCAGGGCCCTGGGTCACATCGATGGGTATCTGCACATCCATGTTCTGAATCTGGCGGAGGCTCTGGCCGGCATCAACGGCGGGGTTGTCCTGGACTTCCTGCGGGGTGTCCCCCAGGTCCTCCAGCGGATCAGCGTCAAGCAGCTGGAGACCTGGCACGATGAAGGGGTGACAATTCTGAAGGAGAACCCGGAGGGAGGCAGCGCTTTCTTCAGGGGCGAGTCCGCCCGCTCGGTGGAGATGCTGGAGAGGCTCTCCACGGGGGTTGAGCTGGGCCGCATCAAGGAGACAATGCGGCTGTATTGCCGGGCGCTGACGGCTATGGATGTGGGAATCGCCCTCCCGGAGGAGAGGGAGGCTCAGATCAAGGGGTGGGTGGCCCAGGAGAAGGCGATGACGGGGGAGGCCATGGTGTACCTGCCCCTGGTGGTGGAGCGGTTCAACAACAAGGAGGATAACTTCGACTGGTTCAAGGTGGTGGCCACTCACCAGGTGGCGCACCTGGAGTTCCAGAGCTTCCTCTTCTCCTTCAACACTCCCGCAGTCCTGTTTCCGAATCTGAGGCCCCAGCTTGCTCTGGGTGAGAACGGGGAGGCCAGGGCCGCGGGCCCAACGGATATACACCGCTTCTTCGCTCTGTTCCAGGACGGCCCCCTGGCCAGGGACATCTTCACCGCGGTGGAGGACTACCGGCTGGACCATCGGGTCAAGGTGGAGTATCCCGGCATACGAAAGGCGTATGCCAGGGTGCAGGCCAACGCCCTGGAGGAGCGCCCCCTCATCGAGGAGATGCCTGCCAGGGAGGCCATGGTAGAGCTCCTGATACGCTTCGGCCTCCAGGTACTGCTCCGGGACCTGACGGTTCCGGAGCAGTACCTGGAGGGCGTGAGGACGCTTGGGGAGATAGTGAAGCCTCTATCCCTTCCCCAGGCGTCGGTGGAGGACACCGCGGAGGCCACCATTCGCCTGTACCAGGTCATATCCCAAATCCCCAATGAGGCGGTGCCCCAGCAGGAGGGAGAGAAGAGCAACCTACCGGAGGAGGAGTTGGGAGGAGAGGACATGGAGAGGATGCTCAAGCGCCTGTTGGAGTCCATGCTGCTCTCCCAGTCTGGAGAGGAGCAGCCGTACCGTTCTCCTCCCAGGGTGGAGTACCGCGGGGAGTTCAGCCCGGAGCTGATGCAGCTGCTTTCCCGACTCAAGGAGTCCAGAACGGAGCGGGGCGCAAAGGGTAAACCCATGTCCAAGGAGGACATGGAGCGGCTTCTGGCCAACGCGAACAATCTCGACCTTCAGGCTGAACAGGGGGAGCTGGACCAGGAGGGTATCTTTGTCACGGAGGTGATGAAAGAGCTGGGATTAGAGGGCACTCCCGACGGGTCACGCCCCTTCAACTTCCCCTACGACCCCACCTACGATAAGGAGGTGGAGGGCAATCCCCTGGAGGTCAAGGAGCCTTTCTCCTTCCTCTACGATGAGTGGGACTACAGGATGGCCGACTACAGGCCGCGCTGGTGTCTGCTGCGGGAGAAGGATATGGGGGAGGGGGATGCCTCTTTCTATGCCACCACCATGGATAGCTATGCCACCCTGGTGGCCCAGATAAGACGTCAGTTTGAGATGGTGGTGCCCCAGGGGCTCCACAAGAACAAGAAGATGCAGGACGGGGACGAGTTCGATCTGGACTCCGTGATTGAGGCCATGGTGGATATACGCTCGGGGACCACCCCTGACGATAAGGTGTACTGGCGGCGCAACAAGGTGCAGCGGGATGTGGCGGTGGTCTTCCTCCTGGATATGAGCGCCTCCACCGCGGAGGCCATCGACGAGTCCCGCCGCACGGCCGATGACTGGGATGCCCCAGAAGACCCCCTGGAGTACATGTTCTGGCTGCGCACCCGCCGGGGCGAGGGGGTGCGGCGGAGCTACAAGCGGATCATCGACGTGGAGAAGGAGAGCCTGGTCCTCCTCTGCCATGCCCTGGAGACCATCGGGGATACGTACGGAATCTACGGCTTCAGCGGGTACGGCCGGGAGAACGTGGACTTCTACGTCATCAAGGACATCAAAGAGGCCTTTTCGGAGAGGGTCAAGCGCCGCATAGACAAGGCATCACCCCTTCAGGCCACTCGCATGGGGCCGGCCATTCGCCACGCCGTCTCCAAGCTGGAGGGGATTGAGGCTCGCACCAAGTTCTTCTTCCTCATCAGCGACGGGAGGCCCCAGGACCGCGGCTACAGCAGGGAGGGGGTGGAGAAGGAGTACGCCATCCACGATACCAAGATGGCCCTCATCGAGGCCCGTCAGAAGGGGATCACTCCCTTCTGCCTGACGGTGGACAAGGAGGGCCACGACTACCTGAGGGCTATGTGCCAGGACATGGGGTACGAGGTCCTGGCGGACATCTACGCCCTGCCCCGACGCCTGCCCACGCTGTACCGAAACCTGACCAGGTAAGGATAGGCATCTCTGCGGAGGAGTTCATCTACTCTTTGTTTTGGAATATCCCCTACCTCACGAGACGCGGTTATGGATAGCTCCCTGAAAAAAGAACGAGCAACCCTGGCAGGCGGATGTTTCTGGTGCCTGGAGGCCGTGTTCGAGCAGCTGAAAGGGGTGGAGCGGGTCGAATCCGGCTACATAGGCGGTCATCTGCCCAACCCTTCGTACCAACAGGTCTGTAGCGGGACTACAGGGCATGCCGAAGCGGTAGAGGTCAGTTTTGATCCTGGGATCATCTCTTACCGAGAGCTGCTGGAGGTGTTTTTCGCCATTCACGACCCCACGACCCAGAACCGCCAGGGGCCAGATGTGGGCACCCAGTACCGGTCGGCGATTTTCTACCATAGCCCCGATCAGGAAACCGTTGCCAGGGAGATCATGGCACGGCTATCAGCGTCGGGCAGCTGGATGCGTCCAGTTGTGACTGAGGTCGCGCCCTTCACCGCGTTTTACCCAGCCGAGGAGTACCACCGGGAGTACTACCGGCGTAACCCTGGCAACTCTTACTGTCAGGCAGTGATCGCGCCTAAAGTGTCCAAGTTTCGCAAGGAGCACCTGCCCAGGCTCAAGGCGTAGCCACCACTTCTGGTCAGCAAAGAGCTGTTGCCCGCCCAAACACCCTTGACCAGCCCAATACCTGCTAGCAGGCTAAGAGCGAAATAGCTCTTCCAGTAGAGTTGAGCGGTCAGTCTCTAGATAGCTGGCAACATCGGCGAGGATGGTGCTGAGGGTCCCGACCTTCAGTGGGGAATGCCTCGGTATGCTGATGTGGTGCTCTTTGCCCTTGATCCTGGAGGTCAGCCGTAAGTGACTTCCTGTTTGCCTCGTAACATCATATCCGTAATTGTGGAGTAACGCTGCCAACTCCGTGCCCGAAAGGTCACGAGGGAGCTTCAAACGGCGATAACCTCGTCCTTGACAAGGTGCAGGCGAATCACCCGCGGTCGATCCTTCTCTTCGAAATGGCATCGGACGGCGTCCTGGACCATACTCCTCAACTCGTCCAGCGACTCGGCCTGAGTGAAGATGGAATAGCCAAGGGCCCTGGCCTCATAGCCTCCCTCGGGTGACTCCTCTACTATAAAAATGATTTCACTAGCGCTCATTTGAGTACCCTCTCAGGTTGAGATTATACCTTATCCTCAGATGGATTGCCGAGCTTGTGCTTCCCTGAACTCGCCATGAGCGGTGGCTGTCCCACAAGGGCACTTTCGCAGAGGCCTGCTACCCCCTGAGACGGCACAGGAGACGCCACAGTTCCAGGAGGGCGTGGGTGGTGGCCCTCTGCTTGACCAGAGACCGCGGCTGGGGATAGCGCCGGCTGAAGGAGAGGATGCCTCCCGGATACGCCAGTCCGATGTGCACCGTGCCCGCGGGCTTTCCCTCCAGCTCCCCGGGCCCGGCGACTCCGGTGGTGCCTATCCCCAGGTCTGCTCCGGTGCGGTCTCGGGCTGCTCTGGCCATGTCCTCGGCTACCTGGGAGCTGACGGCTCCGTGCTCCCGTATCAGGGCGGGGTCCACTCCCCAGGCTATCTTGATGTCGTTGGAGTAGGCCACGAGTCCGCCACGGAAGTAGTCGGAGCTGCCTGGCACCTGGGTGATGGTATGGGCCAAAAGCCCTCCGGTGCACGATTCCATGGTGGCCAGGGTAAGCCCCTGCTCCCTCAGCTCCTTCCCAATCTGCTCCTCCAAGAGCTGCTCGTCCGCACCCCAGATGTACTCCCCCACGAGGCGTCTTATCTCCGCCTCCACGGGTGAGACCAGCTTCTGGGCCTCGTCGCTGCTGGGGGCCCTGACCCTTATTCGCAGCTGGATTCCCTGGGGCTGGGCATAGATTCCCAGGCTGGCGTTGGGGAGGTGGAAGAGGGGGAGGAGCATATCGTTCATGGTCGCCTCCGCCAGGCCGAAGGTCTTCACGATGCGGGTGAGAATGACCGTCTCTGGAGCGAGGAGGCGCAGATGCGGCTGCACCTCCGTCTGCCACATTGGGTACAGCTCGGTGGGAGGGCCTGGCATGGCGATGACGATTTTCCCGCCCTTCTCCACCCACCATCCTGGAGCCGTGCCCAGGAGGTTGGGGATGAGGCGTGCGGAGGGGATGAGGTTGGCCTGTTTGACGTTGCCGCCGGGCATGGGGATGCCCCTTCGTCGAAAGGTCTCCTTCAGACCCTCCAGGGATTGGGGGTCTACGTGGAGGGTTTCGCCCAGAAGCTGGGCAATGGCCTCTCGGGTGAGGTCATCCTCAGTGGGGCCCAGGCCCCCGGTGGTGAGGATGAGGTCTGAGCGGTGGAACGCCTGCTCCAGGGCCTGCACCAGGGAGTCCAGGTCATCCGGGGCCTGGGTGATGCGTTGCAACTCAATGCCCATGGGGGGTAGGTGGGCTGCCAGGTAGGGGGCGTTGGTATCCACCAGCTCTCCCATGATGAGCTCTGTGCCAATGGAGAGGATGTCTGCTTTCAAGGTTGTCTCTTGGCAGGGCGTTGAAAAACCCTTTCGACCATCCCCCTAGCCCCCTTCCTGGCCAGGAAGGGGGAAGATTTTGAATCTGGGGGACACCCCCAGACCCCCGTCAAAGGGGCTTCGCCCCTCTGCACTCCCCATTACGAGAGTTTTCAGACAAGTACGTTGTTTCTGACCTTCAGTGCTGGGGGCGATTCCAGAGCTAGCCTGCGCTCCCCTGGATGGCAGTATGGGGATAGGAGGGATTGGCTGCTATGGCCTGGAGGGCCTCCACCCAGGCGGCGTCCACCTGGAAGACGTCCGGGACGCCCTCCGCCTGGAACGCCTGGGCGTAGTACCCCTCGCCGTCATCGGTGGGCAGGCCGATCTTTATGAGGAGCTCATTGATGACGTTGACGTTGGCCTGCTGAGAATCCTGGGTCCTGAGGAACAGGGAGAGGGAGGGCTCGTCCAGGCCGTACTTGGAGATGTCGCTGGGGCTGTACGCCACCAGTTTCTGGAAGGAGGGTCTTCTCAGGGAGGCGAATATGGAAGGTAGCTGGGCTTCATCCACGGGGGTCTTCTCCTCATCGGCGAAGCGCCAGCCATCCTCGGCTTTCGTCAGGGTGACCTTTTGCCCCTCCCTTTGCAGCTCGATGTCTGTGACTATGGAGGTGTCGACGCTGTAGTACCATAGGGGATAGGGAGGCTCGGAGATGAGGCGCGCCATGATCTCTCCCCAGCTGGTCACGATGGTGAATATCCGGGGTATGCCCTCAATCTGGGCATAGACGCCGACCCCGTCGGGGGTGAGGGCCCCCAGGAGTATTGGGAGGACCTCGCCGTTCTTCAGGTCCACCTCGATGGTTATGGGAGGGAAGTCCAGGCCGTAGGGTGCCAGGTCGGTGGGTTGCTCTTCCAGAAGAAGGCGGGTGACTTTCGGGCCGCTCAGGAGGAGGGTCACTCCCCCCCAGCGGTCCATGTTAACGGGCATACCCTCGGGCCGCTCGAAGTACCACCGATTGTCCTCCCTCAGGATGAAGACGGCCTCCTCTCCCAGCCTGGTGACGGCGATGCGGTTGATGTCGTCCATATCGATGCTGTAGAACCAGGGTGGCTCCTCTTTGGGTTCGGTGGTTTCCCCGATCTGAACAAAGAAGACATAGCCTGCTACCAGGGCCAGGACGAGGATGAGGATGACGGAGGTGCGAACGTTCACGGCGTCTTCCTCACCGTCTCCGCCACCAGGCGATCCCAGCCAGCATGAGGACTCCGACAGGCAGAAGGAACCAGCTGGAGTAGCGGATGAAGTCGAACTCCCTCTTGGTGATTATGAGGTCTCGGAAGACCTGGGGTTTGGCCCTGATGGAGATCAGCTCGTAGCTCTGGGTCAGCCAGTCCACCGCGTTGAGGAAGAGGTCACTGTTGCTGAAGGCGAAGTAGAACTCGTTGGAGGCGAAGTCCGAGTCTCCGAAGACCACGATGGAGGCGACTTTTGCGTCGGCGGTGAACTCAACGGGGTCTGCTCCCACCGGGGCGAGGGCTTCCACTGCCATGGCAATGATGTGCGGGCCGGGCACAGCCTCTTCCCCCGAGCAGTCGGACTGGTCGGCCTTGGTGGTGACGCAGCTGAAGAGCGAGGTGGTTGCCAGGGGTGTGAGGCGAATGTTCACCTCATCGGGGTTAGGAGGCAACCCCTCGGGGGCCCTCTTTATGACGTCCTGGATGGCGGCGGCCTGGGTGAAGAAGGTGTCGTCCAGGGGTTGGGTGATGGGGTCGTCGGGGTTGTACTGGCCACGGCGCAGTATGGGGCTTCTGGGATCGCCGCTGGCTGAGCTGTCCGGGTCCACGATGACCCCTTCCATCATGTTCATCCCCCAAAGGTTGAAGAGGGTGTTTATGTCCGCCTGGACGGCGTCGTCTACGAGGAACATGACGCTTCCGCCGTTCCTCAGGTAGTCGTTGATCTTCTCCTCCTCGTCAAGGAGGAAACTCCCCGTGGGGCCGGCGATGATGAGAACAGCGGCCTCCGCCACGCCGCACGGTTGATCCGGGTCTCCCGTTGGCATGGCCTCTGCCTGTTTTAGGTTGATGGTACACACCCGATAGCTGTCCCCCACCAGGCCCGTCCGAGCGAAGCCGAAACCCTTGCTTCCCACTTCCGTGTCTTCGGTGTTGCCCTCCCCGTGGCCCGTGGTGAAGTAGACCGTTTTCTGCTTGGTGCCGGTGGTGATGAGGAGGGAGGCCACCAGGTCCTGCTCGGAGAGTATGAACTCGTCCTCGTACAGGAAGGGGGTTAGCCGAAAGGGGTTGCCCTGGGATTCGGGGGCAGTGAAGACGATAGTGGGGTACTGGGTGACGCCATCCTGCCGGGCCAGGGAGGGTTTCAGGTCCGGGTCGATGAACTCGTAGGTGAACTCCCGGTTGAGGCGGTTGAACTCGTAGAAGAAGTCGTCGACACGGCGCTTGACCAGCTCCTGGCGGCTGTCATCGGGTTTGAAGTAGCCCCTGGCCTCCACGGGCTCCTTCAGCTCCTTGACGACCTCTCTGGTCTGACGTGCCAGGGTGAACTGCCTGGTGGCGGTGAGGTCCATCCGGTAGGAGTTCTCAAAGGAGATAAAGCCCGCCAGTACCAGTATGGATAGCAAAGACACCACCATCACCAGGGTGTTGGTGGTGTATCGCCCTGTGCGGGCGGTGACGGCTTTTCTTACGGCGGGGAGGTGAGTGACCAGGGATGTGGCCAGCATCAGGAGGGCGAGGTACACCAGGATGAGGGCGGGGGTGCGCAGCTCCCGGATGGTGAGCAGTATCACCAGCCCTCCGGCCAGGATCACCACCCCCGCGAGAGAGAGGATGGAGCCCGCCTCCACCAGCAAGAGGCCCAGTTTCCTGGGGGTGAGGGGTCTGCTCCCATCGGGCCCTTTCCCCTGGGGTGCCCTTCCCATGCTATCTCCACCTCCTGGATTCCAGGGAGCGGACGGTGAGGAAGAGCAGGAAGAGGGTAAAGGTGAGGTAGTACACCAGGTCGTGGGTATCTATCACGCCCCGGGCGAAGTCCTCGAAGTGGTTGGTGATGGAGAGCTGACGGACGATCTCGCCGAAGACGCCGCCCAGGTAGGATTCGGCCTCGCCGATGATGAGCAGGAGGATGAGAATCCCGATGGACACCACGGCGGCCACGATCTGGTTTCCCGTGAGGGAGGAGGCCAGTAGCCCCACGGAGATGGCGGCCATGCTGAAGAGGATGAGGCCCAGGTATCCGCTCAGGATGGGGCCCATGTCCGGGGATCCGAACCACGTGAGAAGAAGGACCAGGTAGAGGGTAGGAACCAGGGTGGACACCAGGCTGGCCAGGGCAGCCAGGAATTTCCCCAGGACGATCTCGTAGTCGCGCACGGGGGCGGTCATGAGCAGCTCCAGGGTTCCCAGCTTCTGCTCCTCGGCCAGGAGCCGCATGGTGATAACGGGAGCCAGGAGGGCGAAGATGAGGGTGCTGGGTAAGAGGAATCCCCGTATGGTGGCTTCGGGCAGGACTCCGCTGATGCTGGAGACGAAGTTGTAGGAGGCCAGGGCGGTGTAGACGGCGATGATGATGTACGCCATGGGGGAGGCGAAGTAGGTCTTCGTCTCCTTCCATGCGATGGTGAGGGTGTTCTTCATGGCTGGTCCGCCTCTTTAGCGGTGAGGCGCAGGAAGATGTCCTCCAGGCTCATGTATACGGGTTGCAGCCTGAGGAGGCCCCATCCCTTTTGAGCTACCAGGGTGGCGATTTGCTCCCTCAGGTCGGCGCCGTGAACGGACTCCACGTTGTAGCTCACCACGTCTCCCGATCCGGTGCGGGTCACCTCTCTTACCCCCCGGATGTTGCGCAGGGCCGTCATCACCTGGGCGACGGGCCCCCGAATGTCCATCTCGATGCGCTCCGTTCCCCTGAGACGCTCTGAGAGGTTTCCCGGCCGGTCGATAGCCACCACCCGGCCTTCGTGGATGATGATCACCCGCTCGCAGACCATGCTCACCTCGGGCAGGATGTGGGTGCTGAGGATGACAGTGTGCTCCCCCCCGAAGCTCTTTATCAGGTTGCGGGTCTCCACCACCTGAATGGGGTCTATTCCAATGGTGGGCTCGTCCAGTATGAGGACGTCGGGCTCGTGGAGGATGGCCTGGGCAATGCCCACTCGCTGCCTGAACCCTTTGGACAGCTTGCCGATGAGGGAGGACTGGTACTCCTCCAGGTGACATATGCCGATGACCTCGCTGACACGCAGCCGGCGCTGTCGCCTGCTCATGCCCCGGATGGCCCCCATGAAGTCCAGGTAGTCCTCAACGGTCATCTCGGTGTACAGGGGCACCGTCTCCGGGAGATACCCTATGTGCCTGCGGGCATCCAGGGAGTCGTCCACCACGTCGTAGCCCGCTATAGAGGCGGAGCCTGAGGTGGGGGGCATGAACCCCGTGAGGATACGCATGGTGGTGGTCTTGCCGGCGGCGTTGGGCCCCAGGAAACCCAGCACCTCGCCCTTGTTCACGGTGAAGCTGATGCCTTCAATGGCGGGGAAGTCGCCATAGTACTTGGTGAGGTCTCTGACCTCGATCATGGGTGGGGCTGCTGTTTCCTGCATAGAGTGCCTTTTGGGTGGACGAGGTTTCACCTGGGTGGTGCTAATGGATTATAGCTATACGGCCCCTCCGCTTCAAGGGGGGCAGACATAAACTGGTCGCGTCTATGGGGAGCGGTGTAATATCCAAGGAGAAGTCCCTCCCAGGCGAGACGGAAACCAGGAGCGATACTACGTAACAAGTCTCTGCTTCCGAATCAGTGGCGGCGTCACTATGCCGCCAGAAAGGACGAACCGCAGAGCTGTCGGCACAGACAGACTGCAATCGTAGATTTGCTCTAGCGGCAGGATGGTCACCCATCCGGATTGGGGGGTGGGGGCTGTGGGGATGTATACGATGCCCAGAAGTGCCCCTGTCTCGTCCCTGGCCGTCCCCGTCAGAAACCCTATGGTCCAAGTACCAAGCCTGGGATACTCAATGACGACCACTCGCTTGAACCCGGTGGTCCGCAGGCCTGAGAAAGACTCGATGAGCTCCTTGGCGCCCGAGTACACGAAGTTGATCATCGGTATCCCGAGAAGGAGGTTCTGGCTCCAGCGAATAGCAGTCCTGCCAAGCACGTTAGCCCCGATGTTGCCCAGGAAATACAGGAGGAGCAACAGCAATACCAGCCCCGCTCCCGGAATGGTTCTGTTGAACATCCCTTCGAACGCGGGTTGAAGCAGCCCGTCGAGGAGGTTGAAAACCAGGCGCAAGATCCAATAAGTTATTGCCACTGGCACCAGGATGAGGAGACCCCTGATGAGGGAGTTCCGAAGGTGTCTTATAAGGCCGCGGGCAACTAAACCTGCATACCCCATCACATTGAGTATGGCCGCTTTCATTGCTGTTACCCCTCCGTTATTGCGCAGGCCACAAGCATACCAGGATTTCCCCTTTGGGCTACCCCTGGCCCTTCAGCAGGGTCCGAACGGGGTGGTTGGAGTTTATCATCGGTCTTCGATGCTTGGCAACCTTCTCTCGCTCCGGCGTGGGATACGCTTTCCGCCGTGAAGATCGACTGTGGGTATTACAGATGGGTTGCGAAGGAAACACTTCCCGCCCCTTATTGACCCTGTTTCAAGATTATAGTATATTGTCACTGTTTCGTGGGCAGCCAAGACGGCGAAAACAGTCGAGGAGAGGGCAATGGAATTCGAGATCACGCTTACAACGGGGCAAGAGGGGTTCCGCAAGGAAGTACAGGCGTGGCTGGAGGCAAACGCCAGGATGCCCGCGGCGCTGGGGAAGATGCCCCTGGAGAACAAGGACGTTACGCGCGCCCAGTGGCAGTGGGGGAATCAGTTCACCCGCAAGCTGGGGGCAAAGGGCTGGTTGGCCCCTACGTTGCCCAAGGAGTACGGCGGTGGCGGTCTGAGTGTAGACCAGGCGTCGATCCTCCAGGAGGAGATGGCCCGGCATGACGTGAGCGGTGGTCAGCTCCCCCATGTGGTGGGCCCTCTCATAATCCACGGCACCGAGGAGCAAAAGCGGGAGCTGCTCGCCCCTATGCTGAGGGGAGAGTGGCGCGTCTGGCAGCTCTGGACGGAGCCGGAGGCAGGCAGCGACCTGGCCTCCCTGAAGACCCAGGCGGTGAGAGATGGGGACGACTTCATCGTCACCGGCACGAAGATATTCATCAGCGGGACCTTTGAGCCTGACTACATGTATGTCCTGGCGGTGACGGACCCCAACGCCCCTCGCCATCAGAACATGGGGGCCTTCTGCTTCCCTGCCACCCTTCCCGGGATCAGTTGGACAGTCCAGGACCTCATCACAAGGGAAGGACAGAACCTGATCCATCTGGATGGGGTGCGAGTGTCCCGGCGATACCTGATTGGGGAAGAGACCAGTGGCTGGCGGGTAAACCAGTCCGCCGCGGAGACGGAGCACGGCGCCCGGGGAGCCATTGTATCCAGGGACACCCTGATCCCGGACCTCATCCAGTACTGCAAGGAGACCCTCCGCAACGGACAGCCCCTTAGCAAGGACCCCGACATCCAGGGGCACCTTGTCCAGGCCTACATTGACGAGAACGTGATAAGGCTTCTTGGGCTGCGCAACTACTGGATGTTCAACCACCACCAGCCCATGACCTACCACGGCACCCAGTACCGTGCGGTAAGGCGGGATCTGGCGACGCGGACAGCCTCGGATGTCCTGGCGGTCCTGGGACCCTACGCCCTGTGCACAGACCAGGAGCATGGCTTGCTGGAGAAGCGGGCAGAGCTGCAGCAGCGCTGGTCCATAAGAGCCCAACACGGCGGTGGAACCTCCGACGTGGACAGGGTGATGATCGCGCGGCGACTGGGAATGAGCAGAACGCGAGAGCGGGCCGGAGTGACCTACTGAGGCTGTACGAGATAGCCTGGACAGGGAACAGGTAGCTTGGCCCTTGCCCCCAGGGGTTCCCTTAAGGGGCTACGAGGAGTGGGGCAAGGGCCAACTCTAGGCCGTGGCTCGTCGTATCCTCGGTTTCCCTCGACGGGCGCGCTTTCTCCCTGAAGGGTGGGCCCTCGCGTGAGCCGGCCCAGGGGGTCTGTGCCCAGGAGGGGCTAAGGGGTCGTCGCGTCCTCAAACAGCCTCCGGCAGTGGTTCAGTTTGGGATTATCGAAGAGGTGGTTTCACCCTTGGACAATCGAAGCTGAACCACTACCCAGCCTCCCGGGTTTTTGACTTTTTCTTAAACTTGTGTTAGCATTTCGCGGTGTGCACCTGCGGGAATCCCGGCACTTCCAAGCTACCCCCTGGGATTTGGGCCGCATCCCGAAGCCTCCCACCGTCAGCTCCCTGGCACCCCTTTAGCACCACGCGCCCCATCCCGATGCATCGGGATGGCGTACCTGTGGCACGGGTGACTACCCTGACAGCAGGAGGACCTGCTGGCCCAGGCACTAACTCTAGGGCAACCCCCTAGCACGAGAGGTCGAAGAACCATGAAAGAGCAAAGGTCCCCTGGAGAATACACCGCCCAGGACATTATGGTGCTGGAGGGAATGGAGGCGGTGCGCCTGCGTCCGGGGATGTACATCGGCAGCACGGACCAGCGGGGCCTTCATCACCTCATCTACGAGATCGTGGATAACGCGGTGGACGAGGCCATGGCCGGCTACTGCACCCGCGTCGCGGTCCGCATCGAGGCCAACGGCTCCGTGCAGGTGGAGGACAACGGCCGCGGTATTCCCGTTGAGGTCCATCCGGCCACTGGAAAGTCGGCGGTGGAAACGGTGATGACCATCCTTCACGCTGGGGCGAAGTTCGGAGGCAAGGGCTACACGGTGGCCGGGGGACTCCACGGAGTGGGAGCATCGGTGGTGAACGCCCTCTCCTTCTGGCTGCGGGTGGAGGTCAAGCGGGATGGGTACAGGTATGTCCAGGAGTTCCGGCGCGGACACGCGACGGGCCCCCTGGAACGGGTGGGTGAAGCAGTGGGCAGCGGGACCACCGTCGCCTTCCGGCCCGACGAAGAGATCTTCGGGCCCCTGAACTACGCCTTCGATGAGCTGAGTCAGCGCTTCAGGGAGATGGCCTTTCTCAACGAGGGCCTTCAGATATGCTTGACCAGCGACTGGCACCGGGAGCAGGGATACGCCGAGTGGGAGCAGGAGTACCACTATGAGGGGGGGATAGTCAGCTTTGTCCGCTACCTTAACCACAGCCGAGTTGTGCTTCATCCCAACCCCATTCCCATCAAGAAGGCCGTGGACGGCACCATGGTGGAGGCAGCCTTCCAGTACAACGGCGGGTTCTCCGAGCTCACCTACTCCTTCGCCAACTGCATCAACACCATCGATGGGGGGAGCCACCTCACCGGGTTCCGCACCGCCCTCACCCGGGCCCTCAACGACTACGCCCGCAAGCAGAAGCTCCTGAAAGAGGATCAACCCAACTTCGTAGGGGAGGACGTCCGAGAGGGGCTGACGGCGGTCATCAGCGTCAGGCTGATGAACCCCCAGTTCGAAGGGCAGACCAAGGCCAAGCTGGGCAACCCCGAGGTGAAGGGGTACGTGGACTCCGTGGTGGCCGAGAGCCTCACCTACTACCTGGAAGAGCACCCCCAGGAGGCCAGGCTGATCATCGAGAAGTGCCTCACCGCCCAGAGGGCACGGGACGCAGCCCGCAAGGCCCGGGACCTGGTGCTGCGCAAGAACGCCATGGACGGCAGCTCCCTGCCCGGCAAGCTGGCGGACTGCTCCGAGAGGAATCCCGCCCTTTCCGAGCTCTATCTGGTGGAGGGAGAGTCTGCCGGAGGCTCGGCCAAGATGGGCCGGGACCGGCGCTTCCAGGCCATCCTGCCCCTGAAGGGCAAGATTCTCAACGTGGAGAAGGCGCGCATCGACAAGATGCTCGCCCACGAGGAGATCCGAATCATCATCACCGCCATCGGAGCAAGCCTGGGCGAGGACTTCAAGCCGGAAAAGGAGCGCTACCACAAGGTCATCATCATGACCGACGCCGACGTGGACGGCTCTCACATCCGCACCCTCCTCCTCACCTTCTTCTACCGCAACATGCCGCTCCTCATAGCGGAGGGCCACCTGTACATTGCCCAGCCTCCCCTGTACAAGGTCCAGGCGGGAAAGGATATCCACTACGTCTATGTGGACGCGGAAAAGGACAACATCCTCAAGAGCATGGAGGGGAAGCGCGGTCTCACCGTCCAGCGGTACAAGGGCCTGGGGGAGATGAACCCCGACCAGCTATGGGAGACCACCATGAACCCCGAGACCCGCTCCATGCTGCGGGTGACGGCGGAGGACGCCGAGGCCGCCGATAGAGTCTTCACCGAGCTTATGGGAGAGGAAGTGGCGCCCCGCACGGCCTTCATCCAGGCCCACGCCACCAGCGTCCGCAACCTGGACGTGTAGGCAGGGCGAGGCCCTGCACCCACACTCTTCGCAGGCAGCTACAGGCGAGCCCAACGCGGGACTGCTGAATATGAGTCTGGGCCTTGGCCCAGCTGCTACCCCGCCACCCGCACCGTGCCTTCGGCATCCGCCTCCAGCAGCGCCTGGAAGTCGTAGCCCCGGCGTCGAAGCTCCTCGCTGCCGCCCTGGTGGCGGTCCAGGATAGTCAGAATCTTCATCACCTGGCAACCCTCACTCTCCACCGCTTCGATGGCACCAAAGAGGGAGCTCCCGGTGGTGCATACATCATCCACAACCGCCACCCGGCTGCCCTGCACAAGTCTGCCCTCGACCCGCTGGCCGGTGCCGTAGGCCTTGGCCTCGGCGCGCACGAAGAAGGCTTCGATGGGTTTCCCTTCAAGGTGGCTCACCAGGGCAATCGCGGTCACAAGGGGTATCGCGGCGGTGGCCGGGCCGCCTACGGCAGCTACATCATAGCTTCCAAGGCTCTCGAGAAAGACCTTGCCCAGGTAGTATGCTCCCTCAGGATGCAGGCTGATCAGGCGGCCATCAAAGTAGTAGCTGCTGGGAGCACCAGAGGCCAGGGTGAACTCCCCGTACTTGAGGGCCCCCACCCTTCCAGAGAGATCCAGAATTCTTTGGCAAAGCTCCTCAATCACCGGACTCCTCTCGATAAAGCCCATTTTCGTAGATGTATTGCTTCACAGGACGAGGCACCCAGTAGGTTATGGGAAGTCCCTGGGACACTCGGCGGCGGATCTCAGTCCCGCTGATGCCTATATTCGGACCCTCAATGCGGATGACCTTCTCGGAAACCCCGCGGCGTATCTTCTCCAGAGATGCCATGTCGAAGTCCCCATATCCCGGCCTGGATACCGCTACCAGGGTACACAGGTCAAAGAGACGCGACGGTTGGTGCCAGCGGTGCAGAGTCTCCAGGGAGTCCATCCCGAGGATGACAAAGGGCGATGCTCCTTTGGCATCTCCCTCTTGCAAAGCAGACAGGGTATCCACGGTATAAGAGGGCCCTGGCCGGTCTATCTCGATGGAGGAAACCTTGAAATGGGGATTGCACTCCAGCGCCAGTTTCACCATCTCTCTTCGATGATGTGCGGCAGATATACTAGTTTTCGCCTTCATCCATGGCTGGCCGGTGGGGATAAACCACACCTCATCCAGACCCACTCTGGAAGCAGCCTCCTGGGCTATGATGAGATGCCCGATATGGATTGGGTCGAAGGTTCCTCCCAAGATACCTAGATTCACACTACTTCCACTCCAGTTCGTAGTTTCCTATTCTGACCATCATGCCGGACTTGGCTCCTGCTCGCTCCAGGGCCCGGACTACTCCTGTCCGTTGAAACTCACGCCACAGCTGTGCCTGCACTCGCTCATCTCCCAGGTCTACTCGTCTTACCAACCGCTCAGCATGGGGTGATGATAGCACAAATACCTCTCCCTCTCTCCGAACAGAGGGCTTTCCTTCTCTCGATCTAGGATGCAGTGCAGGCATTGTCTCTGATGGGACTTTCATCTTGCTCCGTTGTTCGTCCACTATATCCGATGCTCGGTCCAGGACATCCTCAACTTCTTCTCCTGTCAGGGCAGATATAAAGAGACCTCTCAAGCCATTTTTCTGGAGAGTCTCTCTCAGAGTGGAAAGCCGTTCCCTCACCTCTGGCAGGTCAATCTTATTGATTACCACCACCTCCGGCTTCTCCAATAAGGCCTCATCATACAGGCGCATCTCCTCTCTCACCTGTCGGTAGTCCTTCACCACATCTGCTGACGAGCCATCCAGAAGGTGAATGATTCCCCTGGTTCTTCCCATGTGTCTCAGGAACTCATCTCCCAGGCCCGCTCCTCCGTGAGCTCCTTCGATCAACCCCGGTATCTCAACAGCCACGAACACTCTTCTCTTTCTCTCCACCAAGCCCAGAACTGGCTCCAGGGTAGTAAAGGGATAAGCCGCGACGTCTGGCCTTGCTCTCGAGCAGGCTCGCAGAAGTGAAGACTTGCCCACACTCGGCAATCCTACAATGCCGATATCGGCAAGCAGCTTCACCTCAAGCTCTAGCTCGACTTCCTCTCCAAACTCACCACCCTCTGCCAGAAGAGGAACCCTGTTCTCCGAGAATGTGAAGTGAGTGTTTCCTCTTCCTCCTCTGCCTCCCCTGGCCACAACCATCCTACAGCCGTCGTCTACCAGGTCTCCCAACAGCTCCTTGCTTCCATCGTCTCTGACTTTCCACACCAGCGTTCCCACGGGCACATTGACCACCAGGTCCTTTGCTCCACGCCCGGACTTCTTCTTCCCCAGTCCTTTCCCTCCATCCTCTGCTTCAAACATCCGCTTGAACTGAAATGCCCTGAGTAAGTGCTCTCCCTCACTTCCTCTCAGTATCCCATCTCCCCCCTTGCCTCCATCTCCCCCATCAGGTCCTCCCTGGGGAACAAACTTCTCTCTACGGAAGCTCACACTACCATCTCCCCCATTTCCGCTTCTTACATGTATTCTTACTTTGTCAATCATGGTCTGTATAGCATATTAGTAGAATCGTAGTAATAACAATATAATCATAGTGTGGGAGTAGTGGGAGAAAGAGCGGCCGGTGTAATTTGCATTGTGAGGGGCAAGAAGATCCTCGTGACTCTGTATAGAATAGCGGCTCAAGTGTATGATGATGGGACTTATTTGTCTACCGTGAGGTGCTTGTAGATACCAATGACAGCACAGAGAGAGCCTGCACCACCGACTTCAAGGGCAAATGAGATGCTCGAAGGCCAAGACATTATCTGCATTGCTCCCAATCCCTGGGACGATATCTGGAGAAGACGTCATCAACTCATGTCCCGGTTTGCCAGAGGCAACAGGGTGCTGTATGTTGAGCCAGCAAGGTTCATCCTTTTTGCCCTCTTGAATCGGAAGGGATTGGTAAGCCTGCTTAAAGGGAGGTTCTATTCTCGCCAGGAGGGGGACAATCTCTTCATCCTGAGCCAGTACCTGATGCTGCCCTTCGAGCAGACGGGTTTGCGAAGAGGGAGCAGCGTGATAAAGAGAATCAACGACTGGTTCTGCATAGCAATGCTCAAGGGAACTCTGAGAAGGTTGAAGTTCAAGAAACCGATCCTGTGGGTCTACTACACCTCTAGAAGCGGAGACTTCGTTGGGAAATGTGGCGAGAAATTGGTGATCTGCGATGTTTTCGACCGCTACGCAGCCTTCCCTTATAACAGGAACGATCCGTGGCTGAAACAGTTCATAGACCGGGAGGATGCCAACCTGATAGAGAGAGCCGATGTGGTCTTTGCCAGCTCCGAGCTTCTCCACACCCACTGCCAGGGTTTCAGTGAGAATGTTCACCTGGTCTCCAATGGCGCGGATACGGTCCTTGCAGATAGCGTACCGGTCAGTCCAGCGGATACGGCCAATATCCCGCACCCGGTCCTGGGGTACGTTGGGGGCATCTTCGACAAGCTCGATTTTGACCTCCTGAGACACCTGGCAGAGGAGCATCCGAAGTGGTCTATACTGATGGTCGGACCAACAGGCGCTGCCTCCGAGGAGGACGAGAAACGAATCTCCTCGCTGCGAGAGAAGGGCAACGTCTTCTTCGTGGGTTCCAAGCATCGAAAGGAGCTGCCAGGGTACTACGAGACCATCGACGTAGCCCTGATGCCCTATGAGCTCACAGAGCACACCGATCACATATTCCCCCTGAAGATGTTTGAGTACATGGCCTTCCGGAAGCCCATCGTCTCTACCGATATCCCCGCCGCGAGACAGTTCCCTGGCATCATATCCATTGCCCACAGCCGGGAGCAGTTTGCTGAAACCGTTTCCCAGCTGCTAGGCGACGATAACGGCTCGCGTATCCAGCAGGGGGTCGCGATCGCCCAGCAGAACTCCTGGGACCAGAAGGTGAAGGATATCTCTCAGGTCATTCGTGATTGCCTCCACGAGAGAGGCATCTCCCTCAGTCCATGAGATTGAGATTATGCAAGACGCTCAACTTTACACATATTGAGGCCTATGATAGAATTGCCCCCGAAGCAGCACTGGAGGGGCTGGTGTCAAGAGGGTGGAAGCTGTGCGAGTGATTGCCGGTGAGGCCAGGGGAAGGCGCATTGGAAGCCTGAAAAGATTAGGGGCGCGCCCCACCACCGCGAGGGTTCGCTCAGCGCTATTCTCCATTCTGGAGTCCTTTGGTCTGGAGGGGAAGCGAGTGGTGGACCTGTACGCTGGTACTGGTACCCTGGGCATTGAGGCCCTGAGCCGGGGGGCCCTCTGGGCCGATTTCGTAGAGGCCAGTCCAAAGAGGTGTGCCCTCTTGCGAGAAACCCTCAACTCCCTTGGGTTCTCCGATAGGGCACGGGTGCACTGCATGAAGGTGGAAAGGGCCATCGAATCCCTGGACGGGTCCTATAACCTGATTCTAATGGATCCCCCATACACCCTGGGGCCGGTGCATGATATCCTGGACAGGGTAGGGGCCCTGGCAGCGGATGGAGCCGTGGTAGCGGCAGGACACTCCCGGCATCACCCCCTGGAACCCAGGTACAACAGGCTGGGGCTTATAACGGAACGCAGGTACGGGGACACGGTGTGCTCTATCTATCGCGAAGGGGGGAATCCATGATGGTCGCCATATACCCCGGGAGCTTCGATCCCATCACGTATGGGCACATGGACATAGCAGTCCGGGCAGCCGAGGTCTTCGACAAGGTCTATGTTGCGGTGGTGTACACCAAGCAATCCAAGTCCTTCTGGTTCGGCACAGAGGAGCGATTGAAGCTCTGTAAAGAGGCCCTGTGCCACATTCCCAACGTGGAGGTGATCTCCTACATGGGCCTGACCGTGGACCTGGCCCACAAGTTGGGAGCCCAGGTCATGGTGAGAGGACTGCGAATGGGCTCTGACTTCGATTACGAGTGCGAGATGGCGCTGAACAACCGGAAACTTGCCCCGGATGTGGACACGATATACTTCATGGCCAGCCTGGAGCACATATACGTCAAGTCCAGCCTGCTAAGGGAGATTGCCGATAGCAATGGCGAGATAAGCCATCTCGTCCCAGATAGCGTGGCAGCAGCCCTGAGGGAGAGGATCAACTCCCGGGTGTAAGGGCTACTTCGAAAGGGAGTGCAGCATGGAGTTCTCCAGTCTCATAGACCAGCTGGAAGCGGTGATCAGCTCAGGTACGGGTGTACCGGCAACCAGGAGAGTGCTGCTGGAGCGCGATAAGCTGACGGACCTGGTGGCCCAAATGCGCGAGGCCATGCCCTCAGACATCCAGGAGGCGCAGGAGCTTCTTCAAATGCGAGAGAACCTGATAAACCAGGCCCTTATGGAGGCCAGGCGTATCAAGACCATCGCTGAGGGAGAGGCCAAGGCCCGAGTCAATGAGAGCGAGATCACCAAAGCGGCCCTCAAGAGCTCCGACGAGATGGTCGCGGAGGCGCAGCGCAGGGCTCAGCGGATTCTGGACGAGGCGAACGCCCAGGCCAACGCTCGCCGCGCGGGGGCGAACGAGTACGCTCAGGCCACCATGCAACAGCTGGAGGGAGAGCTGCTAGAGGTCCTCAGCACCGTGCGCCGGGGCCTCGATGTCCTGGATGGGGGAAAGAAGCCTTCGGCCTGAGCAGGGCTTGCCCTTCGACCTGGAGCAACTCTTTAGCAGGGTGCGGAAGAAGGGGGGTCCAGAAGGGCAACGCCCCTCCGTCGGGGGTCTGGGGGTGTCCCCCACTGGGCGCGGCTCAGATCCACATATCACAAACCCTGAATTCAGCCTGCCCATGAATGCCTCTGAAGAGTGTGGGTGCAGGGCTTGCCCTGCCTTCCCCCTTCCTGGCCAGGAAGGGGGAAGGCAGGGGGATGGTCGAAAGGGTTTTTCAGCACCCTGTTAGACGACGGGTATGCCCCCAAGGGGATTCGAACCCCTGATCTCCACCTTGAAAGGGTGGCGTCCTGGGCCGGCTAGACGATGAGGGCATGTTCGGGGGACCGACCTCTAGGGATAGAGGGCAAGCTGCTCCAGGCCCGCCGTTTCCGGCAGGCCGAACATCAGGTTCATGTTCTGTATCGCCTGCCCCGCGGCACCCTTCACCAGGTTGTCCAGGCAGCTTATCACCACCAGGCGGTTGGTGCGCAGGTCCACGGTGGGGAATACGATGCAGCTGTTGTTGCCCAGGGTGTGCTTGGTCATGGGGGATTCCTCCACCACCCGCACAAAGGGCTCGCCCCGGTAGAAATCCCTGTAAAGAGCCCTCACCTCCTTCAACCCCGCGGCGCCCGATGCCACGGCTCCATCCTTCAGGAGGACGTAGCAGGAGCTGAGGATGCCCCGGGTCATGGGTATGAGGTGAGGCAGGAAGGTAAGGCGCGGCTCAAAGCCCCGGCGAAGGCGGCGCAGCTCCTGAACTATCTCCGGCAGGTGGCGATGCCCCTCCACCGAGTAGGCGGAGACGTTCTCGTTCACCTCCGAGAAGTGGCTGGAGAGGCTCAGCCCCCGGCCGGCGCCGGAGACGCCGGATTTGCTGTCGATGACCATGTCCTCCAGGACAATCCCCGCCCGGATCGCGGGGGCCAGGGCCAGGATCGCCCCCGTGGGATAGCAGCCGGGATTGGCCACAAGGGCGGAGCCCCTTATCTCTCCCCGGTTCAGCTCCGTGAGGCCGTAGACCGCCTCCTCCAGGAGCGATGGCCTGGGATGGGCCACGCCGTACCACTGCTCGTACTGGGAGGCGTCCTTGAGTCGGAAGTCGGCGCTGATGTCCACCACCTTGATGCCCCTCTCCAGCAGGGGGATCACCGCCTCGGCACTGGCGATCTGGGGAAGGGCGGAGAACACCACGTCCACGCTGCCCGACACCTCCGCCTCAATCACCAGGTCTATGTCGGCCAGGTGAGGGAAGGCATCGCCCAGCCTCTGGCCCACCGCGCTCCTGCCGGTGACCTGGGTGAGCTGCACCTCCGGGTGGCGGTGAAGGAGGCGGGCCAGCTCTACTCCCGCGTATCCCGTGACGTTGACGATGGCCGCTTTCATTGCTGTAGTCCCTTCGGCGTAGCGTAGGCTCCCAGTATAACGCCTGCTTATACCAGGGGCAACCTCCCCTTATTCTCTCATGACATGTAGTACAGGGCGTGTACAATGAGCTGTTGACCTTGACCATGCCCCCAGCTAATAAGGGGGTAATCCCAGTGAAACGAGAATTCCTGCCGAGGAGGTGCTTCACGTGACCGAGGATCGTGTCAAAGTGACCATCATGTCCATCCTGGCAGCCGTCGTCCTGATTGCCGCCCTGGCCGCCTGTAGCAGCGCGAAACAGGGTGGCACGCCAGCGGCGACCAAGCCAGCGCCGACGGCGACCTCCTCCGCAATGTCCTGGCAGAGCGAGAGGCCCATCAAGGAGCCGCTAACGGCCACCGTCTCCATCACCCAGGCCGTCACCCTGGGTGACCTGGCGACTCAGCAGGTGAAGGTCGTGATTCCCCCGGGGACGTTGAGCGCCGGCACCGTGGTCACGGTGACCAATCTGGAGAATCCGCCTTCTATGGACAGCAGCGTTGGAATCCCGGTGGGCTCTCCAGTGAGCATCTCGGTCGGAGACAAACCCGTGCGTCTCAACGAGCTGATGACCGTCGCCCTGAAGTTCGACCAGAGCAAGCTGCCCTCGGGCACCCGGGCTGAAGAGCTCTGGGCGGCGTTCTATGACGGCACTGCATGGCAGCTCTTCAGACCAGACAGCGTGGATCTTGGGGCGGGGACCATGACCTTTGCGACCGACCACCTGACCGGGTTCGGCACAGTCAAGATCGACGTTGAGGAGCATATCGCACAGATCATCCACAGCAAGGTTGCCGCCGAGGTGGTGCAGAAGGACGTGCTGAACAACATAACCGACCAGCTTGCCGGACAGGCGATAGACCACATCCTTGTGGACAGGCTGGGCATGAGTGAGGAAGGCTGGAAGACCAAGGTCCTCCAGAGCCTGCTCAAGGATGACGAGTGGGGGGACATTGTCGCTCAGATGAAGGAGAAGGGCTTCGACGGGGTCAAGGTGGCGGAGACCATCAACGTCTTCGTGGGCAAGAAGATCGTCGAGAACGTGGAGGAGTCGGCGCTCTCCGGGGCCCTGGGACGTGTGACTGAAGGGACCGGGTTGGTGAAGGCGGGGTCCGAGGCGGCAGCCTACGTGGCGGAAGGAAGGTACGCCGACGCTGCTCGCATCATCGGGGAGGAGATCGCCAGCGACACCGTGGTGTACAAGGCGGTTACCGCAGCCAGTGAGGTCATCAACTGGCGGATAGAGCTGTGGAAAGACGGCAAGATGGAGGCGGCCTACAAGGCCTATCGGAATGGGGCAAGCACTGACAACCCCAACGGCTACGACTTGGCCCCAAGGGACTTTGAGGCGCTATGGAACCAGGTGAAAGGCATTGACACACGGCTGGAGAGTGAGGCCGTCGCCAGGGAGGAGACCCGCCGTCAGCAAGAGGGCCTGAAACCCCTCACCGAGGCAGAAGCGAACAGCATACGTGCCGGGGTGAAGACGGACATGAAGAAGCAGTTCGAAGACCGGGCCAAGCTGGACGACCAGATAGCCAAGGAAGAGGCGGAAGCCAAGAAGCTGCTGGCCTACCCCGATATGAGGCGTTTGATGGACCAAACCATCTACTTCGATTCCTCCTATACCATGGAGCGCAAGGTGAACGTCATCCTGCGCGTGCGTGACACAATCCTTCACGACACCGCGGGCAAGACCCTCAAGAACGAAGAGGGCAAGGTCGTGAGCGTCACCAGCCAGGACATCGTGGACCTGATCAGGGCCCATCGCGGTCAGGCAAGTGCAGCGGAGGGCGTGAAAGCCTACCGGGCGCTCTTGAAGAAGAAGTTCGGTGTTGACCTGAACGCTACCCCGACACCCGCAGCGGCCCAGGGCACCTGGGTGTTTGTCGAGCGTAAAGAGGAGCCCTTCGTTGCTTGGGAGGGCGCACAAGGGGTTGGGCGCGCCGGCATCTCAGGCCGCAGCATAACGGCCACCGTGGCCTGGAGACAGAACACATCCGCGTGGACGTGCGGCTGGCCAGAGCCGCCGCAACAGATGAAGGCGGGGGGTAAGTGGAGCGGCACCCTCAACCTGGCAGATGCTGGGTCAGGCCAGACAGCCGTACTGGTAGGTGAGGACCTCATAGGTAAAGAAAAGGTCGCAGGTAAGATACAAGGCACTGCCTTGCTCACTACATGGATCGAAACGGGGGGGACCCCTGAGAGTTGGGTGAGGCCACCCGACCTCAATGCCAGCGCCGACGCCGACGCGGCCCGATCTCAGAGTTTCTCGTGGACGGTCCCAGATCCAAATCTGCCGAATGCAAGGCCACAGTTGGTGGTCACCGCGTATTGCAGCGCAAGCATCTACTTCGACCAGGGTGGGACCGAGGGTGCCTCTGCGGGAGTAAAATATACGTACAAGTGGCAGCCGTAGCCCCTGGTAGAGGGGGTGGGGAGCAACCCGCGGTGCCCCGCTGGGTTCACATCACCGTCACCGTCACGACGAACTCCCCCTCGTTGTGCTCGTAGGAGTCGTCGCTGACGGCCAGGTACAGGCGTCCCTTCTCGGAGGTCGGCAGGAAGCCGGAGTTGGTCACCGGCTCCACGCTGCCGAGTTCCCCTACCATGGCTACCAGGCTGCCCGACGGCAGCTCCTCGCCTATGGCGGGGTTAAGGGCCAGGTTCTCAGGATGCCCCTCAGGCCCTACCAACTCCCCAGAGGACTCCCGGACCTCTCCACTGATGGTGAACGAAATGCCTGCGCTGTCCTCCACCACATCCACCCCTGTATCCACCCAACCGCGTACCCCAGGGTCATCCCTCGCGGACATCCTCACCATGGCGTAGGCCAAGGGGACCGGTGGCGGGGCCACGCGGGTGGCAGAGGCCACCTCCTGGAGGCTCTCCCTTGCCGAGGGGGAATTCATCCTCTCCCTTTTGAGATATGCTCGCGGCTCGATGTCCTGGGTTGCAATGGCTACCAGCTCCCACCTGTTCTCCCCCAGGGAGTTCAGCAGCTCTTCCTGGTCGGGGTGGGTTCCAAGCCTTATGACCCTGTACTCCCATATGGCCATTCCATACCCCCTTCCATGCGATTCCTCGTCAGGGTTGCTAGGCAGGGCGAGCCCTGCACCCACACTCTTCAGAGGCATTCATGGGCAGGCTGAGTTCAAGGTTTGCGGGATGAGGGTTGTGCCCAGTGGTGGTGTGGTCTTCCTGGGCTCTACTCCCCCATATAACCTCTAAGGGTGTAGTAGTTCACCACGTTTCTGAGGGCCCGGGCACCGTTTTGAAAGCCGTGAAAGGCGGGAATGCCCTCCTGAGCAAACCTTTTGTCTATGGCCTCCCGGGCGGCGGGTTCGAGCCGCGGGATGGAGGCGTAGACGATCGCGGCGATGGGTTTGTGGGACTCTGCCTGGGCATCCTTGATGATCTTTATCCGTTCGTCGAAGAACTTCGCGTTGTTACCCAGGCGAGAGCCCGGGAACTCCACCACCACCAGGTTCAGGTTCTCGTCCTTGCTGAGGATGCTCACAATCTTGTCCTGGTGTTCGGGGCTGCCCTGAACGGGGTTGACGTAGTTCCCCCCTATCATGTTGAAGAAGGAGCCCATCTCCCGGTAGGAGTGCTCCGTGAGGGGAGCCACCTTGAAGCCAGCCTTGGAGAAGACGTTGGCCATGTCTGTAGAGTGGCCTCCAGAGCCCGCCAGAAGGCCCACGTTGTACCCCGCAACCGGGGGAAAGTGGGAGAGGGCCTTGACGGTGTCGATCATCTCCTCCTGGCTTTCGATGGGTGTAGCGCCGCACCGGGTTATCAGGGAGTTCCAGATATCCTCTCGGATATAGGGGGTGCCGGTGTGGGCCGCCGTGGCCCTGGCAGCGTCCTCGGTGGTTCCCACCTTCCATACCAGGACGGGCTTCTTCTTGCACGCCTCCCGAAGGCTCTGGAAGAACCTCTGGGGATTCCGCAGTCCCTCGACGTACATCCCGATCACCTTGGTATCGGCATCCTCCACCAGGTAGTCGATGTAGTCGGGCACATCCAGGACCATGCCATTGCCCATGCTTATGCACTTGCTCATCTTGATGCCGTTGACGCTGGCCTCCATGACCAGGCCGGTGGACATGGAGCCGCTCTGGGAGATGTACCCGAAGCTGCCACTCTCTCCGTAGGGCTCGCCCTCTGTATGCCTTATCCCCACGGCGGGGTTATACAACCCCATGCAGTTGGGCCCCATGATGAGGATCCCATACCTCGCGGCCAATTCGCTGACCGCGTGGTCCAGCCTGATCCCCTCTGGGCGCAGTCCGGTAAGAGCCTGGGGACCACCTGGCGTGGAACGGAGATGCAGACGTAGTCTATGGGTTCGGGAATATCCAGGAGGCTCTTGAAGTTCTTGACTCCCAGGGCCTCGGCTCCGGGCCACTCGTTCTCGTCGATGTTCACGTGGAAGACCTTGCCGTGGTTTTGATGAAAGGGAAGGTGCGCTTTGATCCATCGGAATTCGTTATGCCGGGCTGCTCCTATCACAGCCACGTTGCGGGGATTGAACCCCCGCTCTATTCTGGCCAGGGTTTCGGATTGCTTCATGACGTCGACCATGTATCTCCTTTTCTAACCGAAGACTCGGGATTATCTGTTGGAAACCCCGTCTCACGGCGCTCCCGGCGAGTAGCCTGAATATAATAGCAAGTACCGGGTCTGTCAACTGGGCACGGCCCAGACCCATATCTCACAGACCCTGATTTCAGCTTGTCTACGAATGCCTCTGAGGGATTAGGGTGCAGGGCGTAAGGGTTTCAGATAAGTGCGGACACCCTCGTTTATGGGAAAGCTGGCTCCCCGAGTAGGATTCGAACCTACGACCTAGCGGTTAACAGCCGCCCGCTCTACCGTTGAGCTATCGGGGAACGGGAATCCACATTGGTGGTGGTGGTCTTCTTGCCGGAAATGGGCTTTGCCCTCTGCCCTCCCGCGAGGTGCTCTAGCAGCCCGACGCGACGCTACAGCCCCGCCTCCACCAGGAAGGCGCACAGGTCCGCGGTGCGGCAGGAGTAGCCCCACTCGTTGTCGTACCAGCCCAGGACCTTGACCATGTCCCCCTCCAGGACCATGGTGGAGAGGGCGTCGAAGATGCAGCTATGGGGGTTGAACACGATATCGCTGCTCACAATGGGGTCTTCGGTGTACTCCAGGATGCCTTTGAGGGAGCCCTCCGCCGCTCTCTTGAAGGCGGCGTTGACCTCCTCCACGGTGACCTTCCTGCCCAGAGTGGCCACCAGGTCGGTGATGGAGCCTGTGGGCACCGGCACCCGCAGGGCCATGCCGTGGAGCTTGCCCTGAAGCTCCGGAAGCACCACTCCCACCATTCGGGCCGCGCCGGTGGTGGTGGGGATGATGTTCTGGGCCGCCGCCCGAGCCCGTCGCAGGTCGCTGTGGAACTGGTCCAGGATGTGCTGGTCGTTGGTGTAGGCGTGGACGGTGGTCATCAGCCCCCGCTGGAGGGTGAAGCTGTCGTGGAGCACCTTGGCCATGGGGGCGATGCAGTTGGTGGTGCAGGAGGCGTTGGAGATGACGTGGTGGCGGGCGGGGTCGTACCTGCTGTCGTTGACCCCCAGGACTACGGTGAAGTCCTCGCCCCGGGCAGGAGCGGAGATGATGACCTTCTTTGCCCCCGCCTTCAGGTGGCCGGAGGCCTTGTCGGCGTCGGTGAAGATGCCCGTGGACTCCACCACGATGTCCACGCCCAGGTCGCCCCAGGGCAGGCTGGCCGGGTCCCGCTTCGCCAGCACCTGCACCTCCTTGCCGTCGATGGCGATGGCGTTCTGCCGCGCCTCCACCTTGCCGGGGTAGACGCCGTAGTTGGTGTCGTACTTGAAGAGGTGGGCGTTGGTCTTGGCGTCCGTCAGGTCGTTGACGGCCACCACCTCCAGCTTGTCCGGGTGCCGCTCCATGACGGCCCGTAGCACCTGCCTCCCGATGCGTCCAAAGCCGTTGATGCCTATACGTGTGGTCATGGTGTGCCTCCTGTTCCTTCCTGTTAGCAGATGTTAGATTTGCCAGATTTCATTTGCCAGTTTGGCAAAGCGCTGCTGTCTCTGCTCGATTGTATCTTCGTTCCACTCGTTAAAATCAGTCATCAACTCTCTAGTAATATGTATTTCTGACTTCTTGTAGTGTGACTCACACTTCTCGCCGAAGCTTCTATTTGAAGCCGCTTTGTTTAAGGGCTTGCTTAGGAGTGTGAGGTTCCCAAGTCTAGCAGACAATTGCCCAATGTCTTGGGGAGGTAAGCCAGTCGTAGCGATCCATTCTTTCGAAGGGGTTTGAGGTAAGATATGTTCAACATCAACTCGCCCCCATGCTATGGTTAACTCCTTGGATGTCTTGTGCTCCTCAAGTTTGCGCAATATGTACCGAACATGAGCAATTGGTGAGTCTGTCAGTGCCTGAAACCCATCCACGAAATCAGGAGCCTGAGCTAGTAGCATCTTTGCCTTATCCTGAAGCCCCTCTAACGAACGGTTGTTCCTTAGCTGGATTGCCCATTCGGAATAGCTACGTTCAAGCCTGTTGGGATTCAAGTTCCCGACTATCGAGTATCTCATTGTCAGGCTCTCAACAAGTCCCACAACTTTGCTAAACTCCTTCGGCACAACTCTACTGGCTGCCATGAGCAGAGGCAAATGCTGAGTTATCCCCATCAACGCAAGGTCTCGGAGGGTAAGAGCTTGTGGGTCCCCTTGCTTTGGTGAGACGAGTTGAACGTAGATTTGGGCGTCGCTTATCAGTTCGTCCAAGAAAGTCCTGGGGTTCTTTTTGGAACTCACGAGATACGCCTTGATGGTTCCATACAGCTTCCTTTGGGTGACAACTCTGTAGTGAGACAGCCAATAATGCCTGAGAAACCTAGGTATAGACACGCCTTCCAGCGTTGTTGCCAACTGTTGCCACAGAACCGTTACACTGTCCAATTCCCCAGACACCCGTTTGGCCGCTAGAGAAAAGAGGTGGTTCTTAAGGAGATCGGCTATAGACAGGTCAAGACCACGGTCGTTCAAGGTTTCGAAGATTATGTATGCCTGATCGTCAGACGTAACTAGTGTCGAAATAAGCGTTACTTTCCTAGTAACGAATGAAGCGATGCTGATTAGATTCTCTATAGCCTCTTCTTCCGACTGTCCATTTATCTTCTCCTCGATCCGCCGCGACAGAAGGTCATAGGCATTTCTAACGTAGTTCTTCTGGGGTCTGCCCCGTCTGCCTGCTGGTCTTCTTATACCGGGAGCTTCCCTGTCGGGATCTGTAAGGGGCAATTGCACATAGTTATGAAAATCGTCAGCGTCAGCTGGGCCCAATGTAACAACGGGAGTTCTTGTACCGCGGAGGTCAGGGCGAAGGATATAATCATGGAGCTTATTCGCAACATCTTCGCGTTTGTGCTGAACGAGATGGTCTCGTAGCACAGATAATAAGATGGTGAGTGTAGCTAGGCGCTGTTGGCCATCGATCGTTTCTACGGCGTCGTCATCTGTTTTGCTAAGTACGAGTGCCCCTAGAAAGTAATCTTCCTCCCCTGATTCTGATGCCTCGAGGATATCTGTCCAAAGTTGGTCCACTTGCTGATAATCCCAGGAGTATCTACGCTGGTATTGGGGCACTCTGAAACGATTTGTGGCAGTGCCAAACAATTCCGCAATCGAGACATCATCAACAACAAATCTAGGATTTGCCATTTCCCCTCCTCTGAACCTCAAGGCAAAGGAGGATAGCCTCCTTTATCCGCTCAGTAAGCTCATCTAATGACCTGGCCTGGGTATGACAGCCCTTGAGCTGGGGAACGGAGGCCGCAAAAAAGCCATCCTCGTCCTTTTCGATTATGACCGTGAACTCTTTAGCCATAGCTAACACCTTGCCGTGCTTGTCCGCAGTTCCTGCATGCCTATGCGTGTGGTCATGGTGTGCCTCCTTAAGGTATGCGCGATGAGAATCTTAGATCGTTGCACATGGTGTCAAGGTACTCGCCTACCGTCTCGCCCCGTCGGGAGAGGGCGACACCTGGTGAAACGCCCTCAAAGCTGTTTTTTGTGATGAACCGGGGGATTGTCTCGGGGGCTGCGTAGCACTTGGCGGCAAAACGCACATCCCACGTGGTGAGCCTGGCCGCATCCTCCAGAGAAGCCCCCTCCGACCAGTGATAGGCGGTGATCGCAGGGAAGGCAAGGATCAGCGCTGCGACAGCCAGCTTCAGGAGCCACTTGAGAAGCCTCCTGGCGAGGCTATCCCCCGAGGAGCCTGTGTCCTGGATATTCGCGCGGCCTTTTGATCTGCTCTTGCGGGGCTTGGGCTTGGCGCTCCGACTCATCTCGTCCTCCTTGTGATGCCGACGCGCGGGGCGGCTTCAGGTTCTCACACCGGCAGCGCGCTCCGTCCGGCGTAGCGTGCCTTCTTCCCCAGCTCCTCCTCGATGCGCAGCAGGCGGTTGTACTTGGCCACCCGCTCGCTGCGAGCCGGGGCGCCCGTCTTGATTTGCCCCGCGCTCGTGGCCACCGCCAGGTCGGCTATGGTGATGTCCTCCGTCTCCCCAGAGCGGTGGCTGATGACGGTGCTCCACCCCGCCCTGCGGGCCATCTCCATCGCGTCCAGGGTCTCACTCAGGGTGCCTATCTGGTTCAGCTTTATGAGCACCGAGTTGGTGCACCCCTCGTCTATGCCCCGCTGGATTCTCTGGACGTTGGTGGTGTACAGGTCGTCCCCCACAATCTGTATCCGGTCTCCCAGCCTGTCCATGAGCAGCCGCCAGCCATCCCAGTCGTCCTCCGCCATGCCGTCCTCAATGCTGATGATGGGGTAGGATGCGACCCAGCTTTCGTAGTAGTCCACCAAGAGCGCGCTGTCCAGGGTGATGCCCTCCCGGGGCAGCGCGTAAGAGCCATCCTGGTACAGCTCCGAGGCGGCCACGTCCAGCCCGATGAAGCAGTCCACTCCCGGTCTGTACCCCGCGGCTTCGATGGCCGCGAGGACCGCCTCCGCGGCGTCCCTGTTGGAGGGCAGGGAGGGGGCAAAGCCTCCCTCGTCCCCCACGTTGGTGCTGTAGCCGCGGCCCTTGAGCACATCTTTGAGGGCCTGGTATATCTCCGCCCCTGCCCGGAAGGCGTCCCGGAAGCTCTTCATGCCCAGGGGAATGACCATGAACTCCTGGAAGTCGGTGGAGTCCTGGGCGTGCTTGCCCCCGTTGAGGATGTTGAACTGGGGCACCGGCAGAAGGGTCGGGGAGCCGGGGCAGAGGTGGCGGTAGAGGGGCACGCCCCTGGAAGCCGCGGCGGCGTGGGCCACGGCCAGGGATACCCCCAATATGGCGTTGGCCCCCAGGTTCCCCTTGTTGGCGGTGCCGTCCAGGTCTATGAGGGTGGCGTCTACGGCGCGCTGCTCCAGGGCGGACATGCCGATGACGGCGGGGGCGATTCTCTTGTTGACGTTGGTTACCGCTTTCAGAACCCCCTTGCCGCCGAAGCGGGCTTTGTCGCCGTCCCGCAGTTCCACCGCTTCGTGGGAGCCGGTGCTGGCCCCTGACGGGACTGCCGCCCGTCCCAGAGACCCGTCCTCCAGGATGACATCCACCTCCACGGTGGGGTTGCCCCGGGAGTCCATGACCTCCCTGCCATGGACTCCTCTAATAGCGCTCATCCTGCTCCCCTGCTGGCAGGCAATGCCTTTTCCCTGACCAGGGCGGCTTCAAGGGCCTTCTCCACCGCATCGGCAGGGTCATGGGCCAGGATTATCTCCCTGCTCCCCATCCCGTTCTGGGAAAAAGACCAGGTGTTCAGCCCGATGACGGGTATGCCATCGCTCAGGGCGTGGGCTATCTCCGAGAGGGTCCCGAAGGCCCCGGCTATGGCGATGACGGCCCGCCCGGACCTGACCACAATGACGTTGCGGGCATACCCTATCCCGGTGCAAATGGGGATGTCCACATAGGGGTTTGCCTCTCCCGGGTCGCTGCTGGGCAGGATGCCTATGGTGGTTCCTCCTGCCTCCTTGGCTCCCTTGCAGGCGGCCTCCATCACCCCTGTAAGTCCCCCGGTCACCACCGTTACCCCCCGTTTGGCCAGCTCGCGGCCCACCTCTTCCGCCAAGCGCATGGCCTCAGGGGTTGCCTCGCTGGAGCCGATAACGGAAATCTGTAGTTTCAAAGTGGCCCTCCGTATCCAGGATTATACCATCTGGCGAGGGATGGGCAAAGGCAGGGCAGGCCCTGGTTCTGTTTGCTTTAGCGGGGTAAGCGAGACAGAGAGTCTAAAAAGAAGGAGTCATTATAAATGACCTATGCGGCATGGATATTCGCTGTCATCTCTC
>JACVQK010000054.1 GCA_015661155.1 Dehalococcoidia bacterium
CCCGTAAACCCGAAGATGCACTCCCAGGCCCAGGCGGCCATGACAAACAACTTCGTGCGCTTCCTCCTCTCGGCAGAGGTGCAGAAGCTCATCGGCGAATACGGCGTCGAGAAGTACGGGAAGCCGCTGTTCACTCCGGCTCTGCCATGAGCGCCCACGCCCCGGTGTCGCGTCAGGCTATTGGAGCAATATATGGGGGTGCAGGGGGCAAAGCCCCCGTTGGGCGCTGCCCAGACCCACATCTTACGAGCGGTAGAGCATGGTCAGACCAGCGCTGCGGTTGTTGAGTGTGGGTGCAGTGCCTGCCCTGCATAGTCGTTGCAATGGCACTGCTCTCTACCCTATAATCCCCGTGGAGCTACGAAAGGGAGCTATGGGAGGAGAAGACCTTGCTCAAGTCCATTGCCTGTGGGGCCCTGCGCACGGGAGATATTGACGGCGACGTGATTCTGGGGGGGTGGGTGCACCGTCGCCGGGACCACGGGGGGCTTATCTTCATAGACCTGCGGGACTGGCAGGGAATTGTCCAGGTGGTGTTTAACCCCGATGTATCCCCCCAGGCTCACGGTATAGCCCAGGGCCTGCGCAACGAGTGGGTCCTCCGCATCAAGGGCAGGGTGAGCCGGCGTCCGGCGGGCACGGAGAACCTCAGGCTCCCTACCGGAGAGGTGGAGGTGGTGGTCAATGACATGGAGGTGCTCAACACCTCCAAGACCCCGCCCTTCAGCGTCGAGGAGGAGGCAGCGGAGGCCGACGAGTTCCTGCGCCTCAAGTACCGCTACCTGGACTTGCGGCGGCCCAGGGTTCGGGAGAACCTGATCCTGAGGCATCGGGTGGTGAAGTTCATGCGGGACTTCCTGTGCCAGCGGGGGTTCATAGAGGTGGAGACCCCCATTCTCACCAAGAGCACGCCGGAGGGGGCCCGGGACTACCTGGTCCCCAGCAGGATATATCCCGGGCAGTTCTATGCCCTTCCCCAGTCGCCTCAGCAGATGAAGCAGCTTCTGATGGTGGGGGGCATAGAGCGGTATTTCCAGATAGCCCGGTGCTTCCGGGACGAGGACCCCCGGGCGGACCGCCAGCCGGAGTTCACCCAATTGGACGTGGAGATGAGCTTTGTGGAGGAGGAGGACATTCTGGGCCTGACGGAGGAGCTTTTCACCAGCCTGGTGGAGAGCGTTGTGCCGGAGAAGAGGGTGCTCAGGCCCTTTCCGCGTCTCTCCCACGCCGATGCCTTGGCCCGGTTTGGCACGGACAAGCCGGACCTGCGCTTCGGCATGGAGCTGGGCGACCTTTCGGACATCGCCGCGGCCTCCCGGTTCCAGGTGTTTCGCAGAGCCATTGAATCCGGAGGCGTGGTCAAGGGCCTGGCGGCGCCGGGGTGCGCCACCTACACTCGGCACCAACTGGAGGAGCTGACGGGTTTCGCCCGAGAGCGGGGCGCTCCTGGCCTGGTCACCATGGCCCTGGATGGGGAGCCGGGCAGCTCTCTGGATGACCTGGCGGAAGGGGATGTGCGGTCGGCGGTGGCTCGTCACATCTCCCTGGAGGAGGTGCGCCAGATTGCCGCCCGAACAGGGGCGAGGCGGGGGGACCTGCTGTTGATGGTGGCGGCGGCCCCCAGGGTGGTGGACATGGCGCTGAGCCAGCTGCGCCATGAGATGGGACACCGCCTGAAGCTGGCGGACCCCAGCCTGCTGGCCCTGGCCTTTGTGGTGAACTTCCCCCTCTTTGACTGGAACCAGGAGGAGGGACGGTGGGACTCCGCCCATCATCCCTTCACCGCCCCCAGAGAGGAGGACATGCCCCTGCTGGGCGAGGCGCCGGCCAGGGTTGGGAGCAAGGCTTACGACATGGTGTGCAACGGCGTGGAGCTGGCCAGCGGGAGCATCCGGATTCACCGGAGGGACGTTCAGGAACGGATATTCGGGCTGCTGGGGTACACGGCGGAGCAGATGGAGGAGCGGTTTGGCCACCTGCTGGAGGCCCTGGAGTACGGGGCTCCCCCCCACGGGGGCATCGCGCCGGGGATAGACCGCTTGGTGCAGCTCCTGGCCGACGCCATCTCTATTCGAGAGGTGATAGCCTTCCCCAAGACCCAGAACGCGGTGGACCCCCTCTTCGGGGCACCCTCGAAGGTTAACGAGGCCCAGCTTCGGGAGCTGCACCTCAGGCTGCTGGAGGAGTAGATTGCAGGGGTTGCTATGACCAGAGCCTTTCGGCTATTTGAGTTCAGGATTGACCCCGCTCACGCCCTTCGACAGGCTCAGGGTGAGCGGGGGGAAATGTCATGCTGAGCGAAGCGAAGCATCTAAGGCGTGTGCCTTTGCCAAGTATGGTAGGCCCTAGATTCCTCACTTCGCTGCGCTGCGTTCGGAATGACAAGGCTTTTTCTCACCCGTGGTAAGCGGCTGTCTCCCGACCCGCTCCGGGTGAGCGGACAAGGGACGGTCTTCGGACAATCTAAAGACCCTGTTGCCATGACGGGCAACCCTTCACAATGAGACCCCTCATGCTATAATAGGGGTCAGAGCTACGTTAGCAGGCTGATGAAGGGGGGGGAGTGCAGAGGGGCGCAGCCCCTTTGCCGGGGGTCTGGGGGTGTCCCCCAGATATAGCTTTAACCCCCTTCCTGGCTAGGAAGGGGGTTGGGGGGATGGTCGAAAGGGTCTTTCAATACCCTGTTTAGGAGCAGATGTGAAGATATCCCAGGTTGAGCAGGGGCAGAGTCAAGTACTCCTCAATATCGAGCTGGAGCCTCCAGAGCTGGAAGAGCACCTGGACGGCGTCTATAGACGGATAGTGCAGCGGATCAACATCCCCGGCTTCCGGAAAGGGAAAGCCCCCAGGGAGGTGGTGGAACGGTACATGGGGCGGGACGCTCTCCTGGATGAAGCCCTGGACTCTCTTTTGCCCAGCGTCACCTCCAGGGCGATTCAAGAGCGGAGCCTGGAGGTGGTTGCCACTCCCCGGGTCAAGCTGGCTCAGCGGGAGCCTTTGACCATCGAAGCCACGGTGGCGGTGAGACCTCCGGTTGAGCTGGGAGAGTACCTCCAGATTCGTATGGATGGGGAGAAGGTGGAGATTACCCAGGAGGAGGTGGACAGGTTTCTGGAGACCCTTCGAGGGGAGATGGGCACCTGGGAGCCCGTGGAGCGCCCCGTTGAGCCCGGCGATCTGATCACCATGGATGTGCGGGGTCTGGTGGGCGAAGAGACGGTGATTGATGAAGAAGGAGTGGAGTACATCCTCTCCCTCGACTCCTCCAATCCCCTGCCGGGATTTGGGGAGAAGCTGGTGGGAGCCGGCAGGGGGGAGCGGCGTGAGTTTGCCCTCTCCTTCCCCGAAGGGTACTCCCAGGTCGAGATGGTGGGGAAGGAGTGCCAGTTCACCGTTGCGGTGGAGGAGGTGAAGGAGCGGAAGCTGCCAGAGACGGACGACGAGTTCGCCGGGAGCCTGAACATGGGGGTGAAGACCCTGGCTGAGCTGAGGAGCAAGCTGGAGGAGAACCTGCGGGCGCAGAGCCAGAGGGCCGCGGACAGCCGGTTTGAGGAGCAGGTGGTTCAAACCCTCACAGGGAGGGTACAGGTGGAGCTACCCCCCATCCTGGTGGAAGATGAGGTGGGGCATATCCTGTCGGAGCAGGCGGAGGCCCTGGGAAGACAGCAGGTGAGCATGGAGGAGTATCTGAGCAACGTGGGCAAGAGCGTGGAGCAGCTCCAGGAAGAGGTGCGCCCCATCGCGGTGGAGCGACTCACCAGGGGCCTGGTTATGCAGGAGGTGGCAAGGAGGGAAGGCATCTCGGTGAGCCCCGAGGACGTGGAGAAGGAGCTGGACTCCATAGGAGAGGAGTCTGATTCAGGGGAAGGCTCCCTCCGGCGACTCCTGAGCTCCGAGGAGGGGAGAAAGTCTGTTGGCAGGATGTTGCTCACCCGCCGGACCCTGGAGCGACTCACAACAATAGCGAGAGGAGAGGCCGTAGCGGCTGTCTCCTCATCGGGAGAGACCTCTGCCCAAGAAGGCCAGGGGGAACCAGAAGGAGGTTCATGATATGGCTGAACTACCCCAGAACATCATACCAATGGTTATAGAGACGGGAGCCCGGGGAGAAAGGGCCTATGACATATACTCCCTGTTGCTCCGGGAGAGGATCATCTTTTTGGGCATGCCCATCTCCGACCAGGTCGCTAACCTGATGGTGGCCCAGCTGCTGTACCTGGAGCGGGAGGACCCGGAAAAGGACATCAGCCTGTACATAAACAGCCCCGGGGGTGTGATCAGCGCCGGGTTGGCTATTTACGATACCATGCAGCTCATAAAGCCGGCCGTCTCCACCATTTGCGTGGGGCTGGCGGCCAGCATGGCGACAGTGCTGCTATGCGCCGGGGCCAAGGGGAAGCGGTTCACCCTGCCCAACTCCACCATCCACATGCACCAGGCCATGGGGGGTGCCCAGGGCCAGGCAGCGGACATTGAGATCGCTGCTCGGGAGATACTGCGGATGCAGGACATGATACGCCAGATCCTCTCCCGGCACACGGGGCAACCCTACGACAAGATAGCCAGGGATACCGATAGGGACTACTACCTCAATGCCGACCAGGCCCTGGAGTACGGCATCGTGGACGAGGTCCTGGCCAGGCCGGACAAGCCGGAGGCCGCCAAGTCCAAGTCGGCCTAGTACCACGTCACGCTGTTAGAGCAACATTCGGGTGACGCGATACTAGAGGCCGTTCGGAAATGTCATCCCGGGGGAGTGCAGAGGGGAGGGCTCCCATCCAGTGGATGGGAATCCCTTTGCTGGGGGTCTGGGGAGCACCCCCAGACTGGGCTTGGCCCAGACCCACACCTTACGAACCGTAGAACATGGTCAGACCAGGGCAGCGGCAGTTGAGTGTGGGTGCAGGGGGATAGTCGAAAGGTTTTTAGCACCCTGTTAGAGCAACCCATGAGGGTGCAGGGGGCGAAGCCCCCGCCGGGGGTCTGGGGGTGTCCCCCAGATACTCTACATCCCCCTCTCCTGCAGGAGAGGGGGCCAGGGGGTGAGGTATATGCCCTTGGAGAGGATGAGCTTGATGTATCCTCGTTTGGATGACGCGCCGTTAGGAGATGCCCTTGGGTAGAGCGTATGCCGCACCACACTGAGAATCCCCCGAAGGTGGTCTGCTCCTTCTGCGGAAAGGACCAGAGCCAGGCGAATCGCCTCATCGGCGGGCCGGGGCGGATCTTCATCTGCGACCAGTGCGTTGTCCTGTGCCAGCAGATCATTGATGAAGAGTCGCCTTCCACCGTCGTTGCTTCCCCCCCGCCGCCTTCCAGGCTGAACCCCCGGGCCATCCGCGAGAGGCTGGACGAGTACGTTATAGGCCAGGAGAGGGCGAAGAAGGTCCTCAGCGTGGCGGTGTACAACCACTACAAGCGGATATGGGCTGAATCCCCCTCGGGAGAGGAGGTCGAGCTTCAGAAGACCAATATCCTCCTGGCGGGCCCTACGGGCTGCGGCAAGACCCTCCTGGCCCAGACCCTGGCCAGGATTCTGGATGTCCCCTTCTGCATCGCCGATGCCACCTCCCTCACCGAGGCGGGGTACGTGGGCGAGGACGTGGAGAACATCCTCCTGCGGCTCATCCAGGCCGCCGATTACGACGTGCCCAGGGCCGAGCAGGGCATCGTATACATCGATGAGATAGACAAGATAGGGCGCAAGAGCGCCAACCCCTCCATCACCCGGGACGTCTCCGGAGAGGGAGTCCAGCAGGCTCTTCTGAAGATCATAGAGGGGTGCATCGCCAACGTGCCGCCCCAGGGGGGGAGGAAGCATCCCCAGCAGGAGATGCTTCAGATCAAGACGGACAACATCCTCTTCATCTGCGGCGGCGCCTTCGAGGGGCTGGACCGCATCATCGCCCGTCGCCGCTCAAAGGAGCGCCAGGGCATTGGCTTCAGGTCCGCGGGGGCCTCTGGCAAGGGAGCTACCCCGGAGAACGTGCTGTCCCACGTCATCCCAGAAGACCTCCTGGAGTACGGGTTCATTCCGGAGTTCGTGGGGCGTCTTCCCCTGGTGGTGAGCCTGGAGGCCCTGGACAAGGATGACCTGGTGCGCATCCTGACGGAGCCCAAGAACGCCGTGGTGAAGCAGTACCAGCGCCTTTTCAGCCTGGACCAGGTAGACCTCACCTTCAGCGACGAGGCCCTGGAGGTGGCCGCGGAGGAGGCCCTTCAGAGGAAGACCGGCGCCCGGGGGCTGCGTACCGTTATCGAGCAGACCCTCCTGGACGTGATGTACGAGCTGCCCTCCATGACGGGGGTGCGCCGCTGCGTGGTGGACGCGGACACCATTCGGGGCCAGAAGCCCCCCATTCTTCTCTCGGAGCATGGAACCCCCATAAGCCTGGAAGCCGCGACCAAGAAGACGGCGTAAGGTTGGACGTGGGTGGTGGAGGACTGCGTGGGGAGCCAGGCTAACGGCGGAGAGAACAGAGGCAAAATCAAACAGAAGTGGTGAGAAATGACACTCGCGGCTCTTGGTCAAATCCTCTTGGCATTCGGCATCGTCTTTATGGTGTCTGGTCCCTATGCCCATGCCAAAGTAGACTTCCCCTTCAAGATTAGCGGACCAGTTGGTTTCGTTCTTATAGTCCTTGGCGGCTTTCTATGGTGGCTCGGTAGCTAGTGAGTAGAGTGGGTTTCGCTGCGCTACACCCACCCCACCAATTGACCCTATCCCACGCCCGCGCGCTCTGCGGGATTAGGCCGGGCAGCCCGCACTCTTTTGCATCCCAGGCGGACAAGCCTGCTATAATGACGACAGGCTGAGAGAGGAGGCGCTGCATGGTTCACCAGTTCAAGATAGTCGTGGGAAAGACCCAGGATGGGTATGTGGCATATCCCCTGGGCCTAAAAGGTATTGTGGTTGGGCAGGGCGACACCTACGAAGAAGCGTTGTCCGATGTCAAGTCAGCCATCCGGTTTCATATCGAGACCTTTGGCAGCGAAACGCTCGAATTGGAGCGCGCACCGCTCCGCTAACCCAAGCTGAAAAAGCCACACCCCATTGCCCTTGAAATATTCCCTCTACGGTGATACTGTGGGATTGTAGGAAAGTTAGACCACAGGAGCTTTAGCATGTCGGAGCTAATCCAGGTGCGCAAGAAGGCGCAGGTCACTCTGCCCCAGTCCGTCCGCAAGGCCCTGAACATAGAGGAGGGCGACTTCCTGGATGTCCAAGTGCAAGACGGCCAGATTGTGCTACGGGTGAAGAAGCTGGTGGACAAGGAGCAGGCGTGGTTCTGGACCAGGCGCTGGCAGGAAGGCGAAAGAGAGGCCGAGGAGGGCATTCGGGCTGGGCGCGTCCACCGCGTTGAGAGTGCCAAGGAAGCTGTAGCCTTTCTTCACAAGCGGGCAAAGAAGGGGGCGGGCACAACCGACAAGGCGTAGCCTGCCATGCCTATCCAGTTTACCGAGCGGTTCGCCAGACAGTACGAACGACTGACCAAGACCACGCATGGGAAAGTAGACAAGGCGCTCCGCCTGCTGGACGCCGATTTCAGACATCCCGGACTGCGAAGCCACCCGATGGAAGGCATGGAAGGAATCTTTGAAGCCTACGTTGATGCCAAGTATCGCATGACTTTCGAGAGGCGTGGGAACGTGCTCTTGCTCCGCAACGTGGACAATCACGACGAATGCCTGAGAAACCCGTGATTCAGGCCAACGCCCGCTCAATGGCCTCGTTGAGGCAGAGGGGGCCGTCGAGAGGGCGGCCCCGGCTATCCAGCGCCCTTCGTCCCTCTACCCGTAGCTCCCCTGTGGCAAAGGCCTTGAGGGTCTCCAGCAGAAGCGGGCGCTCTCGCCTGACCCCTTCCTGCCGTATGAGCTGAAACAAGGAAAGCTCTTCTCCCTGGTTGGTCTTCAGGTCTTCTACGGAGCGGCCATCTATCCTCGCCCAGAGCTGGTCGAAGGCGTCGCCCCGCAGGGGGAAGGAGCAGTAGGTCAGGGCCGGCCCGCGGTCCAGCTCCTCGGTGGCCAGGTGGATGAAGGCCCCCGTCTCCTCGGCCCCCTCCTCGATGAGCTTCCAGATGACCTCCTGCCACGTCCCCGTAGGCCCGTGAGGTAGGGCTGGGTGGAGGTTCAGCATGGTGTAGCGCCGGCACATCTCCGGGCCCAGGATGAGCATGTACCCCGCCAGGACGCACAGCTCTGGCTCGTAGCCTTCCAATCGCCTAATCACCTCCCGGTCGAACTCCAGGCGGTGCCGCGAGATGGGGCCTCCCGCCCGCTCCCTCCGGAAGCGCTGGGACGAGCAGGTGACCAGGGGGATGCCGTAAGCGCGTACCTGCTGGAAGTAGAGGTCGCTGCCCTCGGCCTCTCCTGGCTCGCGGTTGCTGAAGACGAACTGGATGCGGGCCTGTAGCTTTCCCCGCTCGATGGCCTCTTGTGCCATCCTAAGAAGGCCCCGGGAGCCTTCGCCTCCGCCGGTGGAGAACCAGCCCAGAGTGAGCATGGGCGCGCCTCCTTTCTACCTTCGCCAGAGGCGCGCCAGCCGCTTCTGGCTCTTGGTGAAGGTGGTGAAGCAGTGGATGAGGGGAGTGGTCGGGCGGCGTACCAGGTTGCCCTGGGCCAGGGCCTGGTGGAACCCCAGGGGCGTGCCGTCGAAGTCGGACATCTCCACGTAGGTGTGCCCCAGCTCCAGCAGGGTGTGGGCATCGCTGACCGCGGAGGTGTGGAGCCCGTGCTGGAGGGCCAGCTCCAGGGCCTTCCGGTTGTCCCCCTGGTAGACGTTGCGGGCGTTGAAGGCCTCCACGATGTCCACGTAGGGCAGCACCTCGTCGAGGACTTCCCTGGCGATGACCGAGCGGCGGAAGTGGTCGAAGGGGTGGGGGATGGCCACCAGACCTCCCTGCTCCTTGATGCGGCGGACGGTCTCCAGGGGTGGGAGGCCCCGGGGGATGGCCTCTTGCAGGAAGAGGCCGATGATCTCGCCGCCCGCGCTCTTGATCTCCTCGCCTACAATTACGCGAAAGGGGGCCAGGCGCTGCACCTCCTGTGCTCCCTCTATGGTGTTGTGGTCGGTGATGGCGATGCACTCCAGGCCGGTCTCCAGGCAGCGGGACACCAGTTTCTCCGGCCTGGTGGCGGAGTCCGGGGAGAAGCGGGTATGGACGTGCAGGTCAACCTTTAGCATCTTCGCCCTTTTCCTCGGTGAGGAGGCGCATCTGCTCCCCGTATGCCGTTTGCAGCCGGGTTATCTTCAGCTCGGCGGAGCTGAGGATCTCGTTGCAGATGCGGGCCAGGCGCATGCCCTTCGAAGAGGCGGGTGGCCTCCGCCAGGGCAAGTCCTCCCTCTTCCAGGGCGTGGACCGTCTCCTCCAGGCGCTGGTAGGCGTCTTCGAAGGAGAGGTTGCTCTCTGAGCCGGTGTTCTTGGTTCTGGTGTTCATGCCTCTTCCTAGCAGGGTGTTGAAAAACCCTTTCGACCATCCCCCTGTCCCCCTTCCTGGCCAGGAAGGGGGTTAAAGTTATATCTGGGGGACACCCCCAGACCCCCGTCAGAAGGGGATTCGCCCCCTCTGCACTCCCCCTTTTTCATCAGCCTGCTAAACTGCATCTCCTACCTTGCGCTCCAGCACCCGCGCGGGGAAGCTGCCATCCTTCACGCTGATGTGCAGGTCGTCGTTGGGCTGCACCTGGCTGACGGAGGTCACCAGCTCCGCGGTGTCCTTTCGCTGCACCACAGCGTACCCCCTGGACAGCACCGCCGTGGGGCTCAAGGAGGCCAGGCGCATCTCCAGGGCCTTTACTCTTTCGCCTCTCAGGGCCAGGTAGGACTCCAGGACGCGTCCATGGCTGACGGAGAGGTCGTCCACCCGCTGCCGCCACGATGGAATGTTGGGGGCGTACCGCTCTAGCCGCCCCACAGCCATGTCCAGCTCGTGGCTCAGGGTGGCCATCTCCGTGGACACCTGCTGGAACAGGCTCCTGCTAAAAGACAGAATACGCTCCTCCATCTCCTCCCTGTCCGGGACGGCAAGCTCTGCCGCGGCGGAGGGGGTGGGAGCGCGGCAGTCCGCCACCATGTCGGCGATGGTGTAGTCCGTCTCATGGCCCACGGCGCTGATGACCGGCGCGCGGCTGGCGTAGATGGCCCTGGCCACCGCCTCCTCGTTGAAGGGCCACAGCTCCTCCAGGGAGCCGCCACCCCGGGCCAGGATGACCACGTCTATGTCATCTTCACTGTTCACGGCATCAAAGGCGTCCACAATCCCCGCAGCCGCTCCATCTCCCTGCACCGGGGTGGGAGCCAGGGCCAGCTCCACCAGGGGGTATCTTCTTCCGATGATGCTCTGGATGTCGTGCCACACGGCTCCGAAAGGGGAGGTGACGACCCCTATTCGCTGGGGGAAGGGGGGAATGGGCCTCTTGCGCGAGACCTGGAACAGCCCTTCGGATTCCAGCTTGACCTTGAGGCGCTCCAACTCCAGGTGCAGCTCCCCGACGCCCTCCGGTTGCACCAGGTCGACGTAGAGCTGGAGTTCCCCCCGGACTTCGTAGAGGGAGATGCGCCCGTGGGCGAGGATGGCTCCGCCCGCCTCCAGGTGCTCTCCGCCGTGGGCCGGGCGGAACATGACGCAGCGGACCTGGCTGGCGTCATCTTTGAGGGTGAAGTAGAAGTGGCCCGCCGCGGAGGGGGAGAGGTTGGAGACCTCCCCTCGTACCCAGAGGTCGCGGAGCAGAAAGTCCGCCTCCAGGGTGTCCCTGAGGTAGCGGGTGACCTGGCTGACGGAGTAGACGGGCACTCTAGGTCACCCTCTCCAGGTATGTGCCGGTGCGGGTATCCACCCTGATGGTTTCCCCAGCGTTGACGAAGAAGGGCACCTGCACTATCAGGCCGGTCTCCAGAGTGGCGGGCTTGTTGCTTCCCTGAGCGGTGTTGCCCCTGGCCGAGGGAGGGGTATCCACCACCTGGAGGTCTACATAGGTGGGCAGTTGCAGGGCTATAGGCTCTCCATTGTAGAAGACCACGTGGACATGGGCCTGCTCCTTGAGGTAGTGGAGGGCATCTCCCATCCGATCCGAGGTAAGGGTGTGCTGGTCAAAGGTACGCAGGTCCATGAAGTAGTAGTGGTCGCCGTCGTTGTAGAGGTACTGGGCCTCCTGGGTGTCCACCGCGGCCAGGGTGAGCTTCTGGTTCCCCGGCACGTTTCGCTCCATGGCCTTGCCGGTGCGGAGGCTGTGCAGCTTGAGGGTGAGCACCGGGGCCCGCTGCTGCATCTTGGTGTGCTTCCAGTCCACCACCTCCCAAGGCTCTCCATCCAGCTCTATGACGGTGCCTCTCCGGAGATCGCTGTAGCTTATGGTCATGCTATCCTCCTACCCTCTCCCTTTTGGGGGCCTTGCTCAGCACTCGGGCTCTGCCGTTCTCCAGGACCACCACGTCCTCTATACGAACCCCTCCCCAGCCGGAGAGGTATATGCCCGGCTCTATGGTGAAGGTCATCCCCTCCTCCAGTGTCGCGGTGGAGTTGGGCCCCACCCCGGGGTGCTCGTGGACTGCCAGGCCGACGCCGTGGCCCAGGCTGTGGCCGAAGCTCTCGCCGTAGCCGGCCTCCTCTATCACCGTGCGGGCCAGGCCGTCGGCGTCGCTCCCGGTCATCCCCTGCTGTACCGTGGCGATGGCGGTGAGCTGGGCCCCCAGGACAATGTCGTAAACCCTGCGGAAGGTGTCGTCCGGCTCTCCCAGGCAGAGGGTGCGGCTCAGGTCGCTACAGTACCCCTGATAGAGGGCGCCCATATCTATGATTATGGGCTGGCCTTCCCGAATGGGCTGGTCGGAGGGGTGATGGTGGGGCAGGGCAGCGTTGGGCCCCGCGGCCACGATGGTATCGAAGGAGACCGCCTCCGCGCCCAGCTCCCGCACGGCCTTCTCCAGCCGCCAGGCCACCTCTCTCTCCGTCTGGCCCGCCCGGATGGTGGGGGCCACCCTGCGGAAGGCCCGATCGGCGATGTCCACTGCTCTGGAGAGGGTGGCCAGCTCCTGGGGGTCCTTCACGGAGCGAAGCTCCTCCACCAGGTTGGAGGTCGGTATGAGGGAGACGTCGCTCTGGTTGCTCTCTTTCAGCGCCTTGAGGAGGTCCTGGTGGAGGGCTACCGTCACGTTCTGGCTTTCGAAGCCGAGGCGGCGGACCGCCATCTCCCCCAGGAGGGTGGGGAACCAGCCCTGGCCTGTCGCCGTGCGCACCACTCGGAAGTCGGGGGCCTGCTGCCCTGCCTGCTCTATATAGCGGAAATCGGTGGCCAGCACCGCCTCTCTGGAGGTTATGATGAGGGACCCCGCGGAGCCGGTGAAGCCGGAGAGGTAGTGACGGTTCTCCGGTGCGCTCACCAGCAGGGCGTCAACGCCCTCTTTCTCCAGCCGCGCCCTTAGAGAGTCCAGCCGTGCCATCATCTGCTCTCGCCTGCTATGGCGGCCAGGAACTCCAGGGCGGCGATGTACCCCCGCGGTCCCAGGCCGCTGATCTGGCCCCTGGCCACGGGGGCCACCACGGAAGTGCCCCGCCACGGCTCCCGGGCGTAGATGTTGGACAGGTGTACCTCCACCACGGGGATTCCCGTATCCACCAGGGCCTCTCTCAGGGACAGGCCGTAGTGAGTGAGGGCTCCCGGGTTTATGATGATCCCGCTGGCCAGGGGGGCTGTGGATTGGAGGAAGTCTATGATGTCGCCCTCGCTGTTGGACTGGAATATCCCCACCTCGACTCCCAGCTCCTTGGCTCGCTGCCTTACCCGTGCCTCTATGTCTGCCAGGGTCATGTAGCCGTAGATAGCAGGATCGCGGCGGCCCAGCATGTTCATGTTGGGACCGTTGATGACCAGGACTTTCATGGGGTTTCCCCTTCCTTGGCCCTAGGGTGGGCCTTCACGTATATCTTTCGGGACTGGGCGAGGCTGACGTGAGTGTATATCTGAGTGGTGGCTGGAGAGGAGTGGCCCAGGAGCTCCTGCACGATGCGCAAATCTGCGCCTCCGTCCAGCATGTGGGTGGCGAAGGTGTGCCGCAGCGTGTGGGGATGGACCCTGGTCTCTATGGACTGGAGGCCGTAGCGCTTGACCATCTCCTGTACGGTGCGCTTGGTAAGGCGTCCGCCAAAGCGATTGAGGAAGAGGGCCTCAGTCTCCCTTGGCCCTTCCAGGCGGGGCCGCGCCTCATGGATGTACCGTTTCAGGGCATCCTGAGCGGGTCTGCCGAAGACCACCTCTCGCTCTTTGGAGCCCTTGCCCACCGTCCTGGCCCGGCGGTGCTCCAGGTTCACGTCCTTCAGGTCCAGGGCCGAGACCTCGCTTACCCGGAGGCCGGTGGCATACAGGAGCTCCAGGATGGCCCGGTCCCGAGCCTGCATGGCCGGGGCCCTGGGCCTTCCCGGGTTGTCGGGGTTGTCCGGGGTGCTCATGAGTTGGGTCGCCTCTTCCTGGCCCATGGCCCTGGGCAGGGTCTTCTCCACTCTGGGGATGAGGGCCCTGGACTGGCGACTGCCCCGTTTCCACAGAGGGCTGGGTGGCACGGCTCCCTCCCTGACCAGGTAGCGGAGGAAGGAGCGAAGGGCGGCTAGAGACCGGACGACGCTGGCCCTTTCGTGGCCGCGTTTCCAGTGGCCCCCTCCGGTCTTCACGGGGCGGCTCGACATGAGCCAGGCGACGTACTGCCGCAGGAAGCCACGGTCCACCTGGGCCAGGGGCGGCTCTCCCTGTTTCTCTATGAACTGGAAAAGGGGAGTCAGGTCGTCCAGGTAGTTGCGCACGGTGTACGGGGAGAGGTTCCGCTCCCCCAGAAGGTGGTTCCTGTACGCCTGAAGGTAATCCTTCGCCTTTGCCGCGGTGGTGCTCACACCGCTACCTCCACCGGCTCCGCCGCCTGCTCCTCGTCGGAGACGGCGCCCCGGTAGTCACATGCGGTGCAGCGCGCTCCTGCTCGCCCGGCGACTATCAGCAGCTCCCCGCATTGGGGACACGGCTCAGGGAGAGGGCGCTGCCTCACGGAGAAGTCGCAGGTGGGGTAGTTGGAGCAGCCGTAGAAGGTCATCCCCTTCTTTCCGCCCCGCCTTTGCAGCAGGTCGCCACCGCACCTGGGGCAGATCACCCCTGTCTTGATGCGGTACGGCTTGGCGCTCTTGCATTCGGGGAA
>JACVQK010000092.1 GCA_015661155.1 Dehalococcoidia bacterium
GGTAGGGGCCGGTCTGCCCGAAGGGGGTGATGGAGGTGACGATGAGCCGGGGGTTGATGCCAGACAGAGACTTGTAGTCCAGCCCCAGCTTCTTCATCAGCTTGGGTGGGTTGCTCTCCACCAGGACATCGGTGTCCCGGAGCAACTCCTTGAAGAGCTTCTTTCCCAGGGGACTCTTCACGTCCAGGGTGATACCCTGCTTGTTGGTGTTCAGGTAGGCGAAAAGGAGGCTTCGCTCCGGATGGGGGTCATCCTTGGGGAAGGGGCCGTAGCTTCTGGCAGGGTCGCCCTTGTCCGGCTCCTCGACCTTGATGACCTCGGCCCCCAGGTCTGCCATGAGCTTGGTGCAGTAGGGCGCTGCGATGAAGCCCCCAAGCTCCACGACCTTTAGCGATGAAAGCGCGCGGTTTGCCATTGACAACTCCTTTCATGGACGGCTGAGGTGGGATTTCTCCCTTTACATAATCACGGCCCATTCCGTAAGGGCACTCCCTCTTCCGGGAACTGCTATCGTTCCATCTCTGTCCTACGGACACTGCCCACCCCTCTTGCGAGCGACCCGGTCTCCTCGAAGAGTCTTCGACCTGGGCGGCAATCCCGTACGTCTTCGTCTCCCGTGGCGATACCCGGTCGGTGCCCTTGAGACCGGCTGATGCCTGGCTATTTGGCCAGCCACACCCTCTCGAAGATGGAGTATTGAAATGTCACGAAGCTTGCCATGGTGTACCCCTTCACATTAGGCGTGGTAGCGTAAAAGATCATCAACCACCCGAAGGGAATCTCGTTCATCATCTCCAGGGTCAGTTTCTTGTCTATGGCCCGGACCATCTCCGCCCTCTTCACCGGGTCCGGCTCGCCGGTCTGGGCCGCTATCATAGACTCTATCTCCACCTGCAAAGCGGGCTCGGCAGCCGTTATCCCCTCCAGGGTGCATGTAGCGCCGGCGCTCTGCTCGTAGGCCCGGCTGTATTTGATAAGCCGGTCATCCGGGTCCCCCTCGTTGGCCCCTGTCGTGGCCGCATTTACGTCGTAGTTGCACACTTCGGTAAGCGTATTGAGCACCGTAAGCTCAGCTGGCTGGAGGGTAGAGCCGATGCCCAGGTTCTTCTTCACCTGATCCGCGAAGAACAGGCACAGGTCCGCGTACGACGTGCTATTCCTTGTTATGCAGGTGGTGTTGAACCGCTTCCCCTTCCCGAACACTTCGTCCAGCAGCCGGTTCGCCTCCTCGATGTCCTGGTCCTTGGGCTGCCGTATGCCAGGCCACGTCCTCAACTCCTTTTCCGGGGTGCCCCACCAGAAAGCAGGGTAAGGCTCCATGTAGCCCATCAGTATCGCCCTCGGACGAGTCCCTGCCATCTGGAACAGCAAATAGTCATCCCGGTTTATCGCCAGGTGAATGGCCTGCCTCACCCGCCGGTCGTTGAAAGGAGCCCGATTCATGTTGAGCTTCACTTGATAGCCGAAGGTGTACAGGCCCTCGTAGAGCACTATCCGGTCCTTGAAGTCCCGCTCAGCCTGCACCACCTGACCAGGCAGCAGGCTGACGGTGCCGGCGCCCATCCAGTGGATCTGGCCCGTGGCCAGAGCCGCAAACCGGGTGGTCTGGTCCTTCAGGATGTAGTTGTCTATGCCGTCCAGCAACGGCAGTCCCTCCCGGAAATAGCTGGGGTTCCGCCGGAGCTTCGCTGCGATGTCCGGCTGGTACTCCAGGGGCACCATGGACCCCGTGCCCGTAGCCAACTTAAAGCTCGCGGGCGAGGCCGCGCCCAACGCATCGAAATAGTTGGCGACATACCACTTGATCCACTCCTTGTCCAGCATGGACACGCCCTTGGACAGCTTTCCCAGGGTCTTGCCCAGCACCTGGTTAAAGCTCATCACTACGGTGTAGCCCTTGGCTCCGTCGGGGCAGGAGACGCCGGTGATGTGCCCCAACTGCCGGGTGCCCGGGGTGCGCTTCGGCTCCGGCGGGTACAGGTAGTAGTCAACGGAGGCTTGCACGTCCTCACAGACAAACTCGTCACCCCGAATATCCGTCGGCACCACCGGGTTGTCCTGGAACCTCACCCCCTCCTCCAGCTTGAAGGTCAGGGTCAGGCCGTCGCCGGAGAGCTCCCAACTCTTGGCCAGGTCCCCGATCATGGAGCCTACCCACGGGTCAAGCCGTAGGAGTTGGTTGTATATGTTGGCACACATTGTTCCAAATACGGCGGACACACAGGACGGTCGGAAGTCGGACGCCGGGCTCTGGGGGGCCCCCACCTTCAGAATCCCGCCCCTCTGGGGCTGCCCCCACTCCGCCATATACCCCGGGAGCTGGGTGAGGGTAAGGGCAGACTGCCTGGGCGTGGCCGTGGGCGCTGCCGTGGCCGTGGCCGTGGGCACCAATGTGGCCGTGGGCACCAATGTGGCCGTGGGCGTGGGATCTCCAGGCACCAGGGTGGCCGTGGCCGTGGGCACCAGCGTCGCCGTGGGCGCTGTGGTGGCCGTGGCCGTGGGTGCGAGGGTGGCTGTGGGTGGCGAGGTGGGCGTCGCCTTCTCTCCCGCGCACGCCAGGCCCACTCCCAGTATGGCTATTACGAGTATCGTCAAAACAGGCTTGGCACTAGAAGATAACGGCGACTTCATCTTGCGCCTCCTTGAGGAATTGCCCAAAATGTAGCACTCCGTCCTGGGCCTGTCAATGCACCCGTCGGCATGGGCCAGCCCAGCCTGCGCCACACTTTCTGAACCGTGGGGCATGGGTTCGAACCCCACCAGGAGCAGCAAAACAGAGGCTCCTGACCAGCCGAGCATCTTTCGCTCATTTGTGGTATAATGGCGCTCAGTGGTAGATATTTACACCCCTACATCTGATTCTCCATGGCGTCTTTGTGCCCCCTCTGGGCCCTGCATAGGGTCCTAAGCGTGCCCACCGGACCCTCTAAGACATCCTCTGTATCGGTGACTAGGCTCCTACCAACTACTGTAATGAAGGAGTTCACCGATTGAGCTACGAGGACACAACCCTCACCCACCAGGACAATGGGCAACCAGGCACCTTACCGGCCTCCAACGATACCCCCGCTGCACCCA
>JACVQK010000055.1 GCA_015661155.1 Dehalococcoidia bacterium
GTTAGCTATTCGCCCGAGCCAATAGCCGTGGCGCTGGACGACGCCGCAACGACCGGCTCCAAGAAGGCTCGCATAGACGAGAAGGGGACCATCAAGTTCCCCTACGCCGATGTTGTTACCAACAACGCCGCCGACAACATCCTCAAGGACTTCCCATACCCCATCGAGGTGGCCCTGGGCTACTGGAACAACTTCACCTTCTCCGCCCCCGGCTGCAAGCGCTGGGAACAAGCCCTCCAGAAGATACCTTTCGTGGTGCATCACACCACCCACCTGAGCGAATGGAGCATGTACTCGGACATCGTCCTGCCGGCCAAGACGTACCTGGAGAAGTGGAGTGCCGGCGCTCCTGCCGGGGGCGCTAGCCTGTATAGCGGCGTTACCCTTTTCCAGCCCGTGGTGGAGCCGCTGTACGACACCAAGAGCGAGCTGGAGTTGGCCATTGCCCTGGGGCAGAAGCTGGGAGAGTCCTACCCCAGCATCAAGAAGTCCTTTGACGGCATCGGCGGGGCCTACGGGGATACCGCGGAGGGGTATACCAAGGCCCGTACCGAGGCCCTCTGGAAGACGCTCCCCGGCGGATGGGACGAGTTTAAACAGAAGGGCACGGTCAACGTAGGCCCATACAAGTTCAAGTGGGAGTTTGGCACCCCTTCCAAGAAGTTCGAGTTCTACTCCGGCAACCTGAAGAAGCTGTTTGAGGACAAGAAGGTCACTGACGCCGACCTGGACACCTACCACATCAAGGCCAGGGGAGACCTGGTGTACGTGCCCCACTACGAGGACCCCACCTTCATAGGAGATGTAGCCACGTACCCCCTCAGCCTGGTGACATATAAGAACCAGCTTAATCAGGAGGGGCGCAGCGCCAACACCCAATGGGCCCAGGAGATGTACCTGAACCCCCAGTACGGCACCGGATGGACTAACCTGGCGGAGATAAACCCGGAGACGGCCCGCAAATACGGCATTGCCGACGGGGATGCGGTCTATGTGGAGTCGGAGGTGGGGAAGATAAGGGCGACGGCCAAGGTGTCCGAGGGCATCCACCCCGCCATCGTGGCCATGGCTTACGGCCAGGGACACTGGGCCTATGGACGGTGGGCCAATGGCAAAGGGGCCAATCCCAACGAGATAACGGGGGTGATGTACGAGCATATTACTGGGATGGCGGCTTACTTCAACACGAGAGTCCGGGTCTCTAAGGCCTGAGCAGGAGGGAAACGATGACACGCTACGCTATGGTCATTGACCTGGACCGGTGCCTGGCCTGCCAGGCTTGCGTCATCGCGTGCAAGATGGAGAACAATGTGCCCGCCTCTACCCCAGACTCCTTCAAGGCGCACAAGATGACCTTCAGGACCCGGGTGATCCCGCTGTCGACCAACGGCAGCTATCCTAACCCCCAGATGGATATTCGGCCTGTCCTGTGTAACCAGTGCGAGAACCCGCCCTGTGTGGCAGCCTGTCCCCACGGCGCCACCTATAAACGGGAGGATGGCATTGTCCTGATAGACTGGGAGAAGTGTCAGGGCGACCGCTACTGCATGGCTGTCTGCCCCTACGGGGCCAGGGTCTTCATCGAAACGGAGGAACCCAAGGAGTACCACAACCCCGATGCCGTGCCTCCGGGCAACAGCCGCTTTGTCCCTCCCAAAGGCAAGGTGGACAAGTGCACCTTCTGCGCCCATCTGGTGGACAAGGGTGAGGACCCCGCCTGCGTGACGGCCTGCCCTGCCGACGCCCGCATCTTCGGCGACCTGGACGACCCCAGCAGCAACGTCAGTGAGGCGCTGGCCAGCCGCAAGGGGTCTGCCCTGCGCCAGGACTTCGGCACCCGGCCCAAGGTCTTCTACATCCGGTGACGGCGAGGCTGACTAAGGAAGTCAGGCAGTAGGAAACAAGGAGAGGCCCTCCATGCATATGGGGGCCTCTCCCTTTTTGCCCATCTCTTGATGGTGCCCGGGGTGTTCAGGATATACAGCCTGTGTCTCCGACGGCTGTATATCCTGGATACCCCCATCCCATACCCCTCCGACGTAGCGGTGGTTCCTCTCCTGCCTGGGGACGCTGCGGGTGTTGCCGAGTTGGGCCAATGCCCTGTACCTGAGGTTAGACCATTCGGACTATGGACTCCTTTTCGTAGCGTGTGATAGGCTCCGCAACTGGGACGTGTGAGAGGAATCACACAAGGAAAGGGGTGTGCGTTATGAGTAAGAAGGGTATTCTGGCGTCAGTGGCTACTCTCCTCCTGTTGCTGGTGGTGTCTCTGGCGGCCGTTGCCTGTGCAGGCGACGAGGGAGCGCAGGGCCTCCAGGGGGACAAAGGAGACACCGGGGCTACGGGGGCCAAGGGAGATACGGGAGCCACAGGAGCCACGGGGCTGGCCGGCAAGGACGCCCCCATCCCACCCGGCGATGGCGTGAACATGACCATAACCAAGGTGGAGATTCCCGCTGACCGCAAGCCCGTGGTGAGCTTCACCCTGAAAGATGCCGAGGGCCTGCCCCTGAAGATAGCAGACCTGGATGGCTACCCCCGCTTTGTTCTCTCCTATGTTAAAGAGGACGCCGTCACCAAGCTGACAGAGTACGTCGCCTACACCGTGGCTGACGCCAAGGGGGCTGCCTATACCTTCGATGGGAAGACCGTGCAGCCGGCTCTGGCCGAGGTCAAGGGGCGGCCCGGGTACGACTCCATCACCACCACCCCGGCGACAACCTTCCCCGCCGCCCATTCCTACTTCAAGGATTTGGGCGAAGGGAGCTACACCTACACCTTCTCCACCGCCCTTCCCGATGGCTACGACCGGAACGCCACCCATACCATAGGTGGGGTGGCGACCCGCGCCACTCGGGCCTATGTGGTCAACCCCACCTATGACTTCGTCCCGGCCGGTGGGGCAGTGACTGTTACCCGCCAGGTGGTGGCCACCGCCTCCTGCAACCAGTGCCACAACTCCCTGGCCCTCCACGGTGGCTCTCGGCAGGAGACTGGGCTCTGCGTCCTGTGCCACACGGCCCAGACCATCGACCCAGAGACGGGCAATACCACCGAGTTCAATGTAATGGCCCACAAGATTCACCGGGGCCACTCGCTGCCCAGCGTAGTGGCGGGGGAGCCCTACCTCATCGTGGGCTTCAGCCAGACCGTCTTCAACTTCGGGGAGGTCTTGTTGCCTCAGGACATCCGCAACTGCACCACCTGCCACGCCGACGCCCCCGACGCCGACAACTACAAGAGCAAGCCCAGCCGGGCCGTCTGCGGCTCCTGCCACGAGAACATAGACTTCGCCACCGGGAAAACCCTCATTAAAGATGGCCGAGACCACCCCGGAGGACCCCAGGCCAACGACCAGGCCTGTGCCCTGTGCCACGCGGCCGACTCTGGCAACGAGTTCGACGCCTCCATTGTGGGCGCCCACACCATCCCCAGGCAGTCGAAACAGCTCAAGGGGGTGAAATTCACCCTGGAGGGTGCCACCGTCAAGCCGGGGGAGAAGCCCCAGGTGGACTTTACTATCACGGACAACGCGGGCGTCGCCCTGGACCCCAAAACCTTTAACTCGCTCTCGATATACATCGCCTACCCCACCACCGACTACACTACGCGCATCAACGAGACCGTGAATTCGGTACCGACGCCCCCCGCTACCTTCACCAGGGCGGGCACTCTCACCGACCTGGGTGGCGGCAAGTGGCGCTACACTTTCAAGGCTCTCATCGACGCCACTTGGAAGGGCTCCGTGGGCATCGGCCTGGAGGGGTACAGGAACGCCACCATCAAGGGCAACGCGGGCGCGGATACGGTAGTGACAGAGAGAAACATCAATCCGGTGATCTACGCCTCCCTTGATGGCACCAAGGCGGTGGCCAGGCGGCAGGTGGTGGCTACCGAAAAGTGCAACGTGTGCCACGAGAGCCTCGGCTTCCACGGCGGCGGCAGCCGCACCAACCTCGGCGAATACTGCGTCTTCTGCCACAACCCCGCGACTGTGGACGTCCCCGCCAGTGTGCCGGCGACGTACGGTGGTCCTTACAAGGTGCCTGCGCAGTCCATTAGCTTCGGGTTCATGATTCACCGCATCCATACCGGCGAAGAGTTGACTCGCGACTTCACCGTTTATAGAACCCGGGGAGTGTTCAACTTCAATGAGATTCTCTTCCCCGGCGATCGACAGGACTGCGCCACGTGCCACGTGGGCACCTCCTACGCGCTGCCCCTTCCCGCAACCAACGCCAATACCGTAGCCCCCCGCGAGTTTTACACCCCGCTGGGGCCGGCGGCCGCGGCCTGCTTGGGTTGCCATGATGCCCAGGCCACAGCGGCCCACGCCTCCACCCAGACGACGCCTTTCGGCGAGGCGTGCGCCGTCTGCCACGGCACCGGGAAGGAACTCGACGTGGCTGAGGTCCACAAGCGCTAGAGTCGTTCCCTAGCTCACATCAGAGGGGCCCCGATGCCATCGGGGCCCCTCTCTTTTTACCCGCATTGACACCCCCATGCGTGTAACCTAAAATCCAAGCTGTATCCGTCGTGAATCTTGTGGGAGTCTGATTTGACCGAAGACGACATCCGAGAGTCCTTCCTTCGCTTTTTTGAGAGCAAGGGACACCTGCGCATACCCAGCTCCTCCCTCATCCCCGCCGGCGACCCCACGCTGCTTCTCACCAACGCCGGTATGGTGCAGTTCAAGCCCTACTTCACCGGCGAGATGACGCCTCCCGGCCGTCGCCTGACCTCGGCGCAGAAGTGCTTCCGCACCACGGACATCGACTCCGTGGGGGATGCCACCCACCTCACCTTCTTCGAGATGCTGGGCAACTTTAGCGTGGGCGACTACTTCAAGAGAGAGGCCATCGCCTATGCCTGGGAGTTCGTGACGGAGCACCTGAAGCTGGAGAAGGGGCGACTGTGGGCCACGGTGTTCGTGGAGGACGACGAGGCCTTCGGCTACTGGACGGAGACGGGAATCCCCGCGGAGCGCATCAGGCGATGCAGTGAGAAGGACAACTTCTGGGGCCCCGCGGGGAGCGAAGGCCCCTGCGGCCCATGTAGCGAGATTCACTACGACTTTGGCGAGGGCCTGGGCTGCCGCCGCCCGGATTGCGGCCCCAACTGTGAGAACGTCTCGCCGGACACGGCCAGGAGGTGCGACCGGTTTATGGAGCTGTGGAACCTGGTGTTCATGCAGTACTACCAGTCCCAGGACGGCAGCCGCACGCTCTTGCCAGCCCCCAACATAGACACGGGCATGGGCCTGGAGCGGTGCGCCATCATCCTCCAGGGCAAGCGCAACATCTACGACACGGACCTGTTCCAGCCCATTGTGCAGAAGGTGGCGCAGCTTTGTGGAAAAGAGTACGGCAGTGACCCGGACGCCGACTACGCCATGCGGGTGGTGGCGGAGCACGCCCGCAGCGCCGCGTTCCTCATTGCCGACGGCGTGGTGCCGAGCAACGAGGGCCGGGGCTACGTGCTGCGGCGGGTCATCCGGCGGGCCATCCGCTACGGCAAGAAGCTGGGGCTTGAGGCCACTGTAGGGGCGATTCATGAATCGCCCCTACCTCTCGAAGGACGAGACACCGCTCATGGTTCGACAGGCTCACCACGAGCGGGGCTGCCCCGGGTGGCGGAGGTGGTGATAGAGCTCATGAAAGGCCAGTACCCTGACCTGGCGGAACGGCGGGAGTTCATTCTGCGGGTGTTAGCGCTGGAGGAGGAGCGGTTTGGGGAGACGTTTGAGGCGGGTCGATGGCTACTGGAAGACATTGTAGTACCAAAGCACTACCAACTCATCAACGTTATTCAAGACTGGCAAAGAGAAGCCCTTTCTCTTATGGGTGCGGTCGTTCGAGAGATTCCAAGCGGGAGGAGCCTCTCGCAATCTGAGATATTGCTAGTTCCCATCAATCAAGCAGTTTTCCAACTGAGTGACCTCGACACCGAGCTAATTAAGCAAATAAACGCGTTAACAGAATTATCTCGGACACAAAAGCTAGACGTTTACGCAGCCTTGGAAGAGCAATTTATCCAAATTCGTCAGCATTTCCCGGGGCCTTATCAAGCTACCCCCACTGGAATTGAAGAGCGTGCAGGATCCTCTATTCAAATGGTACAAACGATATCGGGCAATGTGGCCTTTTTCCTTTATGCCACCTATGGCTTTCCTCCAGAGCTAACAGAAGAAATAGCGAAAGAAAGTGGCCTTAAAGGTATCGACTGGGACGCTTTTCATAAGGAGATGCGCAAGCACGCAGAAACATCACGCGGTACAGTGGGCAAGTTCGGCGGGGACTTTGACGCCGTGCGCGCCTATCAAGAGATGGGCGTTGGCCAAACCACCTTTCTGGGCTACGAGACCCTGAGCGCTTCTTCCGTAGTAGTCGGATTGCTCGCGGAGGGTCAGCAGGTGAGTCGGGCCGTCCAAGGCGAAAAAGTGGAGGTGGTGCTTCGGGAGACCCCCTTCTACGCCGAGATGGGCGGCCAGGTGGGAGACGCGGGGGAGATAGCAGGGCAAGGGGGAACTCTGCGCGTGGAGGACACCCAGGCCCCCGTCTCAGGGATCACCGTCCACAAGTGCACCGTCGTCAGCGGCAGCATTTCCCTGGGCGATGCTGTCACGGCCACAGTGGACGCAAGGCGTCGCCAGGACACGGCTCGCAACCACACGGCCACCCACATGCTCCACGCGGCCCTGCGCCAGGTGCTGGGCACCCACGTCAGGCAGCACGGCTCCCTGGTGACTCCCGACCGCCTGCGCTTCGACTTCACCCACGTCAGCCCCCTCTCACCGGAGGAGCTGAGAGAGGTGCAACGCCTGACCAACGAGAAGATTCGTGAGAATATTACAGTAAGCTCCCAGGAGACCACCTATCGCCATGCCGTCTCCCAGGGCGCGCTGGCCTTCTTCGGCGACAAGTACGGCGACCAGGTGCGCGTCGTGGCTGTGGCTGACGGCGCGCCATTCAGCATGGAGGTGTGCGGCGGAACCCACGTGCACCGCACCGGGGACATCGGCATCTGTCTCGTTCTCTCCGAGAGCAGCATTGGCTCCGGGCTGCGACGCATCGAGGCGGTGACAGGACGGGAAGCCGAGGCCCTCATGTACGAGCGCTCCGCTTCTCTGGAGGACACCGCGCGCCGCTTGCAGGCGTCCCCAGACCAGTTGGCGAGCAGGGTTGACAGCCTGCTGGGGGAGCTGGAGCAGGCCAGGAAGCGCGCCGAGACCCTGGAGCGGGAGCTGCTCAAGCGTCAGGTCAGAGAGCTGCCGCAAAAGCAGCTCGCAGGCGTCACGGTCGTATCTGGAGTCCTGTCCGTCTCTGTAGCGGAGCTACTCCGGGAGGCTGGCGACTGGCTCAAGAACGACATCAAGAGCGGTGTGGTGGCCCTGGGCGCAGTTCTGGAGGGCCGCCCCACCATGCTCATCATGGCCACCGGGGATATGGTGGCTCAGGGGTTCAACGCCGGTAGCGTGGTGCGGGATGCGGCGAAAGTCATGGGAGGGGGAGGGGGTGGGAGGGCAGAGATGGGCCAGGCGGGAGGTCGTGACCCCGGCAAGCTCAGGGATGCCCTGAAGGCGGCGGAGGAAGAGGTAAGGCGGTGGAGAGAGAAGCCGTGAGAGTCCTGGGGCTGGACGTGGGCGAGCGCCGCATCGGCGTTGCCCTCAGCGACCCCACGGGAACCATCGCAAGCCCCCTCGCTGCTCTTCAGCGCGGCAGCCTGGAAGCTGACCTCAGGGCGGTGGTGCGTCTGGTGGGAGAGCACGGGGCAGAGGCCATCGTGGTGGGGATTCCTCTCTCTCTGAGCGGCAGGGTAGGGCCTCAGGCCCGTCTGGTGCGACAGTTCCTCCAGGCCCTCTCGCGGGAGTTGACTGTTCCAGTCCATGCTCAGGACGAGCGGTTCTCCACCGTAGAGGCAGAGCGCCTGCTTCGGGAAAGCGGCCAGGAGCCGTCTCGGAACAGGGGCCTCACGGACTCAGCCTCCGCGGCGGTAATCCTCCAGTCCTACCTGGAGTCCCAACGCCACCCATGACGAAACGCATCTTCCTCATAGGCCATCCCGTTGGTCACTCCATCTCCCCCCTCTTCCAGCAGGCCGCCCTGGACTACCACTCCCTGGACGCCCGCTACGAGGCGATGGATGTGGATACCCCCGCGTTGCCCAGGGCCGTGGAGGCCTTACGTGGCCCCGATGTGATGGGAGCCAACGTCACCGTGCCTCACAAGGAGGCGGTAATGCCCCTTCTCGACGGCCTGAGGGAGGAGGCCCGCCTCATCGGGGCTGTCAACACCATTGTCAACTACCAGGGGACTCTGGTGGGCTCCAACACCGACGCCGCGGGCTTTCTCAGGGCGCTGAAGGAGGAGGCCCGTTTCGAGCCCCGGGGGAAGGCAGCGCTGCTCCTGGGAGCCGGGGGGGCTGCCCGGGCCGTGGCCGTTGCCCTGGCCGAGGCAGGTGTGGACTCCATCGTCGTCGCCAACCGGACCCTGGAGCGGGCCCAGGCGCTGGTGGAGAGGATTCGCCTTATGGTGCCCATGGCCAGGGCCGTCTCTCTACATCCAGAATCCCTTGCTCAGGAGGCCGCCGGTAGCCACCTCATCGTCAACTGCACCTCGCTGGGCATGAGAGGCGGGCCTGGCCCCATGGAGACGCCCCTTGAGGCGGCTCTCATCCCATCTCACGCCCTGGTCTGCGACCTGGTGTACAATCCCCCGGAGACGCCCCTGCTGCGGGAGGCGGCAAAGGCGGGGGCGCGAGTGCTGGGGGGCTTGCCTATGCTAGTATATCAGGGGGCTGCCTCCTTCGAGCTATGGACGGGGAGGGAGGCCCCGGTCAAGGTGATGCTGGAGGCTGCCGAGAAGGCCCTGGGAGACCATTAGTGTCTCGTCTCGGAAATACGCGTTGAATAAATTGTCATTGCGAGGAGTCCGCCAAAGGCGGACGACGAAGCAATCTGGCGGGGAGAGGGGAGCGCCACCCCAGATTGCCACGGCCCTCGACACTACATTAGAATATCGTTTGCGAGGAGTTGACCAATGCTACGCTTTCTAACCGCTGGAGAGTCCCACGGCAAGTCCCTTACCATCATCGTGGAGGGGGTTCCCGCCAATCTGCCCCTGACGGAGGAGTACATCGGCAGGCAGTTGGCCCGCCGCCAGGTGGGCTACGGCAGGGGTGGCCGGATGCAGATCGAGACGGACTACGCCGAGATACTGTCCGGCGTCCGCCACGGCCTCACCCTGGGATCTCCCATCGGTTTGCTCATCGAGAACAGGGACTTCGTCACGGGGAGAGGCCCGGACGACGTGCCGTGGACCGAGGAGATGAGCATTGCCCCATCCGATGTGCCCTTTGAGCCTATCACGAGTTTACGGCCGGGCCATGCCGATACCCCAGGCATTGCGAAGTACATGCAAGCTGATGCGCGTAACATACTGGAGCGCTCCAGTGCGCGAGAGACCGCGGCCAGGGTGGCCACCGGCGCGGTGGCGCGGCGATTCCTGGAGGAGTTCCGCGTTGAAATCCATGGCCACGTGGTGTGCATAGGCGGGGTGCACGCCAGACCCTCTGAGAGTATCGACTGGAGCTTGCTGGAGGAGACGCCCTACCACAGGGAGAATCCCCACGGCTCCAAGGTCGCCGCGGTGCGCTGTGCAGACCCTGTGGCCGCGGAGCAGATGATCGCCGCCATAGATGCAGCGCGCGAGGCAGGGGATAGCGTGGGGGGTATAGTCGAGGTGGTTGCCACGGGAGCGCCCATCGGCCTGGGCAGTCATGTCCAGTGGGACCGCAAGCTCACCACCCGGCTGGCGGCCGCGGTGATGGGCATAAACGCGGTCAAGGGCGTGGAGTTTGGGGCGGGATTCTCCCAGTCCGACCTGCGGGGCTCTCAGGTGCACGACGTCGTCAAGCCTGTGGGGGAGTGGGAGCGTGCCCCGGACGGTGGATGGGTACGCCCCTGGTCGCGGCGCACCAACAACTCCGGGGGCCTGGAGGGTGGCATGACCACCGGCGAGCCTGTAGTGGTACGGGCCATCCTGAAGCCCATTGCGACCCTGATGAAGGGATTGGAGACGGTGGACCTGACCACTGGTGAGTTTGTGGAGCGCGCCCACTTCGAGCGCAGCGACATCTGTGTTGTTCCCGCCGCCGCCGTTGTTGTAGAGGCGGTGGTGGCCCTGGTGCTGGCGGACGCGATGCTGGAGAAGTTCGGCGGCGACCACATTGAGGAGACCAGGCGCAACTGGCGCGCCTACATGGCCTCCGCCGGCCCGCGAGGGTAGTGAGGGATACGACGCTCCGCTCCATGTGGTTCACGGGCTCACCACGAGCGGAGGGCAATTAAGCCCCGCTTACCCTGAGCCTGTCGAAGGGTGCACCGCTCAAGTGGTTCGACGGGCTCGCTTGTTATTATGTGCCCAACATTCACCGCAAGTTCAACAACGAATAGGCCTGACGTTCACTTCCATTCCCCTTAACTTATGAGCTTCAAGCGAGAGTCCAAGCCAGGATACAGTTTGTTCAATATATCTAACGCTTGGTTCACCAGCCGCTGAACGTCTGACAACACATTCGGCATATTCATGCGAGGCACAGAAGGAATTCTGTGTAATCTATGAAGTGGATTCAAACATAAGTCGAATATCGTATCCCTAACAGCCCCCCAGTTGCCGTGGACATATGCTGATGTCCAATCGTAAATCTGGTCGTATAGTTCCTTCTCACCGCATTCTTGACTCATTTTGTACACACTGGTTCCCGCCCAAGACCCTAAATCAATGCTCTGATACTCCTGCCAATAATCCTCATTAGCATATCTTTCTAAGTCCTCCAAGCTTAGGAATTGAGGGAGAGATTCCTGAGTAAGGTTCTTCAAGAACGCAAGTTTTGATTGTCCGACTCCGTAGTTGCGATACTGTGCCCAAAGCAATGCCTCATCCCTGTATGCTAGGAATTTCAGCGTGATTACCACCTCTACCATGCTTCGTAGAATCAGCCTACCTTCAACCCTTAAACCAATAGCTCCGTTGAATGCTGCAAGCCCAAGGTATATGCAGAATAGTGCAAGTCCAAATGCACCATCGTGCTTAGGGTCTACCATCGTTCCATTGCACGTTCTCATAAAGTGATCCACAATCGACTCATAAAGGCGTTGAAAAGCATCTTGAGCGTCACTTGGCCGGCTTGTCGAATCTGAGGCCCGCCCCCCCAGGACGCACCTTGTTTTGTTCCAACACTCATCCCAAAACGCCTCAGCCCACGGCTCTAAGCCCTCCTCTACCATAAGTGAGGCAATTGCTCCCTCTCCTGCCCGGATACTGGGTCTTACGTGCCTCTGGTCTCCCCGATTGGGATACTCCATCACGTCCTTGACCTCTTCAATCATCTCTTTCGGGAAGCGTATCCTACCAACTGCGATTAGGTAGGCATACTTCAGCCACCTGCAATCAGTCGCCTGCTCAGATTGGTGGTTCCAATTTGCCACAATACCATTGCCAATTAACTCAAACCCAGATTCTTCTTCAGGGCGTTCTAAATGACGGGCCCAATGGGCACGGTCCGGAAGCGTGTCGACTAACATAAGAGCACAGAGCACACGCTTGCACTCGTCATCTTCTAACACAGGCCTCATCACTGCATCGAAACTTGTCTTGGGCAGCCTAGCCAGAGCCGAGTGCGTCACGAACTTCTTGTCGTCACCCTGGTCAACCTCTTCGCTCGCCAGACCGACGACCCCGCTCAGCCTGTCGTTCGGCCACGACGACAGCTGGAGACCCTCTAACATCCCAAACGGAGGGGTTAAGCGTTTTGACTCTCGATGGTGCTCTGGGAGTAAGGAAATGTTTTTGTCCTGAAAAGCCTTTTGCTTGACGCGACTCCTCGACTTACTACGTTTGTTTTCATTCATCTCTGCCATATTTCACCTCGCCAGTTCATCAAAGAATGAGGAGACCACCATGCTGGGGCTGTGAAGGGAGCCGCTCACGCAGTTCTACAGGCTTGCTTTCTGCAAAGCATTGGTCGTGTTTAGACGTGACATCCCGCAAAACAATTCTATGGCACGCCCGGAAGCCCCCGCCCTCTCAGATAAGCAACCTCCCCCCTCCCCCAGTCTGCTTCCCGCGCCCCTTTTCGTGCGTAGTCGCTAGCCCCTCTTCCCCTTTGCCCTGGGGACGACCTGGTACTTTATCTCCCACTCCTCGTTCTTGTTGAGAACGCCGAGGAAATACTCCAGCTCCTCTTTGCCCCAGCGGACGCCCTGGAAGTTGCAGGCTCGCAGGCACATCCGGCTGGCGTCGTCGAAGCCGCCCAGGACAGCGCCCCGAAGGTCGGCGCCCTCCAACTCAGTCTCGTGCATGTTCACATTGATGAGCTTCGCTCCCTTGAAGCGAGCACCCTGTAGCTTCGAGTGGGTGAGGTTGGCCCCCGTCAGGTCGGCCCCCTCGAAGTTCACCTCTTGCAAGGTGACCTCCCGTAGCTGAACGCCCCGAAGGTCGCATCCCGAAAGGTCTGCTCCAGACATGTCCAGGGCATCGCGAGAGGTTGGCGGTCGCAGCTTTTCGAACTCTGCAACGCTGGTGCGGAGGGCGGTGACAAACTGCTCCTTGTCCATATCCATAAACTCCTTTGTGTGGCGACTGGTGGGATGGGCCTAATATAGAGTCATCGGATTCCCCAGTCAAGAAGGTTTGTTGATATAATTGAGTCCAGCTTTTAGGACGACTGAAATGAGAGAGACGACAAGCCGCTATCGACGCATCGTGGTCAAGGCGGGAACCAACGTCCTCACCGGCGGCGGCGACAGCCTGGACCTGGAGGTTATGGCCTCCCTGGTCGACCAGATATCCACCCTGCATCGGCAGGGCGCGGAGGTTATGCTTGTGACCTCCGGGGCCATCGCTGCCGGAAGGCAGGTGCTGGGCCGTCGCAGGAACGGGGGAGACATCCCCTTCCGCCAGGTGCTGGCCGCGGTGGGACAGGGCCGCCTGATGCACACCTACGAGCAGCTCTTCGAGGAGCACCACATCACCGTCGCCCAGGCCCTTCTCTCCCGAGGCGACATCACAGACCGGGAGGGATACCTTAACGTCAGGAACACCCTGCTGGCGCTGCTGGAGTGCCAGGTTGTCCCCATCATCAACGAGAACGACGTGGTGGCGGTGGAGGAGATAGGGGTGGAGGTGTTCGGCGACAACGATAACCTCTCCGCCATGGTGGCCAACCTGGTGGACGCCGACCTGCTGATTATCCTCACAGACGTCGGGGGGCTGTACACCGCGGACCCCCATGAGGACTCCCAGGCCCGGCTCATTCCCAGGGTGGAGAGGGTGGATGAGGCCATCGAGGCCCTGGCCGGCGCCAACCACAGCGCCAGGAGCCGAGGTGGAATGCAGGCCAAGCTGGAGGCCGTGAAGCTGGCCACGGCATTCGGGGTGGCGGTGGCCCTGGCCAACGGCAGGGAGCACGGGATAGTGCCTCGTCTGGTGGCGGGAGAGCCGGCGGGCACCTTCTTTGCCCCCACGGCCGCAAGGATGGAGAGCCGCAAGCGGTGGATGCTCAGTGGCCTGTCCACCCGTGGGGAGATTGTGGTGGACGCCGGGGCTGCCCGCGCCCTGCGCCGCAACCACAGCAGCCTGCTCCCCGCGGGGGTGAAGGAGGTGAGGGGAGAGTTCCGCCGCGGCGACATCGTCCTGGTGGTGGACGCCGGGGGAGAGCGGGTAGCCTGCGGCATCGTCGCTTATGGCGCGGCGGAGGTGGCCGCCATCCGTGGCCTGCGCTCCGACAAGATACACGAGGCTTTGGGCCACCAGTACGGAGCCGAGGTGCTGCACCGCAACAACATGGTGGCGCTGTAAAGGAAAAAGATGAACACCAGTGTCCTCTACTACGGCGACAACCTGAATGTGCTGCGGGAGCAAATCAAGATGAATGACTTATCGGCAAACATAGCCTGGCAATCGGGCGATAGTCACTCTTATCTTTATCAAGGAGACAGCCTGGAATTTATGGCTTCGATGCCAGATGACAGCGTGGACTGCATTTGGACCGATCCACCTTATTTGCTTTCTAACGACGGGATCACCTGTGTTGCTGGGAAGATGGTAAAGGTAAACAAAGGGGAATGGGACAAAAGCCAGGGTATTGAACTTGACCATGAGTTTAATCGTGCGTGGCTTGCCGAGTGTTATAGGATACTCAAGCCAGCGGGGACGATTTGGGTGACAGGCACGCTCCACGTATATTTGAGCGTAGGGATGGCAATGATGCAACTTGGCTTCCGCATACTCAATGACATTGTCTGGGAGAAGCCTAATCCGCCGCCAAACCTTGGCCGTCGTTGCTTTACTCATGCTACCGAGGTCGTTCTTTGGGCCACCAAGGCAAAGAAGGGCAGCAAGCATCGCTACACATTCAACTACGATGCCATGAAGGAGGA
>JACVQK010000093.1 GCA_015661155.1 Dehalococcoidia bacterium
ATGGCGGCAACCTGTACGTCCTCGACTCCATGGGGAGCCAGGTGTGGCGCTATGTGCCCACAGACCAGGGGTACGATAGCGAGCGGAAGGGTGTCCTGGGAGGAGTAGACCTGAGGGACGCAGTAGATGTCGCCTTGGATGGCGACATCTACGTCCTGCAGCGTGGCGGAGGCATCATCAAGTTTTCGGGAGGCCTGCCCAGGGTACTATCTCAGGATGGCATAGACCGTCCCTTGTCCAATCCGGTGGCGATCGCTACCGCGCCGGGCACCAGGTACGTATACGTGGTGGACCGGGGCAATCAGCGAATAGTTCTTTACAACAAAGACGGGCTGTTTAAGGGGCAGTTGGTCGCGCCATCCATAGGGCCGGCCTACGACGTGTATCCCGATGAGGCGGCCGGTCTGCTCTATATTCTTAATGACACTGGCCTGTACGTGGCCTCTCTTCCCAAAGAGGATGGTGGGCCGTGAAGATCCTGGGTATTGAGACCTCTTGCGACGAGACCGCGGCCGCGGTGGTGGAGGATGGGGTCACCATTCTCTCCAACGTCGTTGCCTCCCAGGAGCAGCTCCACGCTCGGTTCGGGGGGATAGTCCCGGAGGTAGCCTCCCGACAGCACCTGCTAACCATGGTGCCGGTGGTCCAGGAGGCCCTGGCTAGGGCTGGAGTGGGCTGGGACGACCTGGCGGCAGTGGCCGTCACCCACGGTCCAGGGCTGGCGGGCTCTCTGTTGGTGGGAGTTAGTATGGCCAAGAGCCTCGCTTTCTCCCGAAGGCTCCCTCTGGTGCCTGTAAACCACCTGGAGGGGCACATCTACGCTAACTGGCTGGCGAGTCCAGTTCCGGAGTTCCCTCTCGTCTGCCTCATCGTGTCGGGGGGGCACACCGGGCTGTTCCTTATGGAGGGCCATGGACAGTATAAATCTCTGGGCCAGACCCGGGACGACGCGGCCGGAGAGGCCTTCGATAAGGTGGCCAGGCTGCTTGGCCTCGGTTTCCCCGGAGGCCCCGCTATTCAGCGGATAGCCCAGGGTGTGGAAGCCAGAGGTTACGCCCTTCCCCGGGCCTGGCTCAGGGGCACTGACGACTTTAGCTTCAGTGGCCTGAAGACCGCAGTGTTGCGCCTGGTGAAGGGTCAGGAGAATGCCGGCAGCTTCACTCCCGAAGACAGCAAGGACATGGCCCGGATGGCTGCCAGCTTTCAGGAGGCGGTGGTGGATGTGCTGGTCACCAAGACCCTGGAAACAGCCCAGCGCGAGGGGGCCAGGGAGGTGCTGCTGGGGGGAGGGGTCGCGGCCAACCTGCTGCTCAGAGATGAGATGGCCGCAAGAAGCCCCATCCCGGTGCGGGTGGCTCCTCCCCATCTCTGCACCGACAACGCCGCCATGATCGCCGCCTGCGGCTACTTCCGTTTCCGAGAAGGCCACACCGCGGGCTGGGACCTGGACGTACACCCCAGCCTCAAGCTGACCTAATACGGTTCCCCTCTCTGGCTCATGCTCCGAGCTATGGGGCATCCCTGGCACACCCCTGTTACGCAGCGCTCCTTGTATAGGTGGTGCATCCCCTGTTGCTCCTGGGCCCCGGGAAGTCGCTTGCTTCCGGCCATCAAGCCCAGCTTCTCCGCCATGTGTCGGGTTACCCGGTCTGCGGAATGCTTTGGATAGGAGCGGAAGAGTTCTAGCGCCCGTTCTGTAACAGCAGGATCCGTATGGACTAGGCCCCAGGCCCAGAGGGCGGGGAGAAGGACGTTGACCGCGATTATCCGGGCCCGCTCCCGGCCTATGATGGCCGAGCCGGGACGAGGAAGTCGCTGCCCGAAGTCGCCGTGGTGGGCCCAGTACCCCTGCTCATTTACCGTTAAGGAGGCCTCTGCGGCCCTTATGGCCTGGGGAACTGTCCCCTGAACCAGGGGCGTGACAAGGCCCTCCGTGAGGCTCCTGTCTAAATACTTTGAAAACAGGCGAGCCGCCCCCGCTAGCCGTCGGGCCGGCAGATTGGCGGCCCGCACCCGGAAGCTCTTCCAATCTCCAACCTCCAGGGCCGCCTTGAAACCTGAGGAGGCCCATACCCCCTCCAGATTCTCTATGTAGGGATGGGCGACACCCGCAACGGTATCTGGCCGGCGCTGGCTGGGGAGCAGCCCGGCCACCCCTAGCAGCGTCGCCTCAATACTCGCGGCTCCACCCTCTGAGGGGGAGTTAAACCCCAGCTCTTGGAGTTGCCGCCAAGGGAGAGAGCGGGCGAGCTTTAAAAAAGGCTCCCGGTTGCGGCTGTAGCCCAGGGCCTCCATAATGCCCTGATAGAGCCTCTCGTCCCACTGTATCTCTACCGCGCTGGGAAATAAGCGTCGCCCCTTGGCCTTGAGCCGCTGCTCCCCGGCTTTGCCCAGAATACCCCACACCGGTTCGGCTCCTAGTGCCTGGGCTGCGCCCCGGCACGGCTCCCAGGCTGATGACGGCGCCGCCAGGGCCTCAGGGGATAAGTAGTCTCCCATGACTAGGAGGGGCACCACCCGCCCGCTCTGGAGGGTGGTGGGCGGGCCTCCGTTATTCTCCCACACCACGTGGAGGGCAACGGAGTTGTAATTAGGGTCTAGGTGGTGGTTGTGGCTCCACCAGTCCCTGGCTCGCAGGTGCAGCTCCACATCTCCTGATGCCTCCTTCCCATTAGAGGAGACGAACACTGCCCCTAGGAAGAGCACGGAAATACAGATGTCGACCTGGGTGCGTGACAAGTGAAAGTCAGCCCGCAAGAAAGGAGTGAAGGGTAGGATGGCAGATTTGCCCATGGCTACGGTGACCCGGACCACAGTAATGACGGTTCCCCTTCGGGTGCGTTGGTCAGGCCCCGTGTACGAAGAATCGGCTCTCCGTGCCTCCATTGGCTTCCCTGGCGATTGTGAGGGGCCTCCCTCTCTATATGGGAGGCCCCTCACACACGACTTACTTCACTGCGGCCTTGTAGTCCTCCAGGCGGTACTTCCTC
>JACVQK010000094.1 GCA_015661155.1 Dehalococcoidia bacterium
CGCTGAGCTGAACAGGAGGGCCCGCAGTCCGATACCGACCGATGACCGGATGCTCCATCTCCTTGAAAAAGCCGCGCTCCACCGCGTGGGGATGGTGAAGGAAACCCTCTACGGTCAGCAGGGGGACGATGGCAATGCCGACGTGTTGTCCCCTTTCCACAAAATCGTCTCGCTTCACGGAGGCAGCGTACTCCTCGACGTAGGAATCAATGATCTCCCGGTTGTCTCGGCGGACATCCCGGTCCAGCCAGACCTCTTCCGAGAGGATGGGATGGTGCATCACATCCCTGGCCAGACGGGTGAAATGAGAGTCCATGTATATAGAGAGGTTAGCGTAGCCTCCATCGGCGCAGCGGAAGGTGTTCACCGCTCCGGATTGTGAATGGCGACCCTCCCGGCGTGAGATAAGCTGCTCGCGAGTGTAGCGAGAGATGTAAGGGAAAGCGGCGGAGAGGGTAGTCTCCTGCCGGGACACGTCCACGTGCTGACCCTGGCCGGTTTGCCGTCGCGCCCGGATGGCCAGAAGAGCACCGTAGGCAGCCTGGAGGCAGGCCACCTGGGAGGCGATCTCGTAGGGTGGCATGCAGGGACGCATTCCGTCATCCCCGTCTGCCATTATGACTCCGCCCGATGACTGGGCCACCAGCTCCCCGCCCTTGAAGCCAGAGTAGGGACCCGTCTGTCCAAAAGGGGTGATGGAGACGTAGACAAGGCCGGGGTTGTGTTGCCTCAGCTCCTGGTAGCCCAGCCCAAGGCCAGCCAGGTGTCCTGGAGCGAAGTCCTCGATGAGGATGTCAGAACGCTCCGCCAGGGCGCGTATCTGGTCCCGATCCCCAGGCGCATTCATGTCCAGTACCACGCTGCGCTTGCTGCGGTTGGCGTTGATGAAGCGGAGGCTCCGCTCTGGATCACGCTGCTCGCCCGCGAAGGGCGGCAGGAGACGGGCGGGGTCTCCGCCGGGAGGCTCCACCTTGATGACGTCCGCTCCCAGGTCGCCCAGAACGCGGGCGCACATCTGGCCCAGATAGCTGGTGAGGTCAAGAACCCGGAGATGGTCGAGGGCTGCGGAAGAGGGCGATGTTGTCATCCCCCAAGCTCCCCGATCCTTAGCTCTGAAAGCGCGGCCTTCGCCATTACCAACTCCTTTCAGGGATGAGCGACCCACTCATCCTGGGTGGCAGCCTCGTATGCCCCCGGCTCCCGTTGCGACACCCCGCCGGTGCTTGTGAAACCAGCAGATCCCGGGCTATTTGGCCAGCCACACCCTCTCGAAGATGGTCTCAGTCATCTCCCCGGGGACCGACCTCAAGGTGTATCCCTTCAGATCCGGCGTGGTGCCATTGAAGACCCGTATCCACCCCAGGGAGAGTTCGAACATCAACTCCTGGGTCAGCTTCTTGTCCAGGGCCCGGACCATCTCCGTCCGCTTGACCCGGTCCAGCTCGCCGGTCTGCGCCTCTATCATCGCCTGGATCTCCGTCTGCAAGGCGGGCTCGGCAGCCGTCATTCCCTCCAGCATGCACTTGACGCTGGAGCTCTTCGGGTACAGCCAGCTGTATTTGAGAAGCCGGTCATCCGGGTCCCCTTGCGAGCCTTCCAGATTGATTCCCTGTACATTGAAGTTGCACACATCCATGAACACCGCGAGCACCGCAGTCTCAACTGGCTGCATGGTCACCTCGATGCCCATCGTCTTCTTCACCTGGTCCTTGAAGAAGAGACAGTAGTTCATGAAGTTCTGTAGATTCCTCGATATGCAGGTGGTCTCAAACCGCTTCCCCTTCCCGAACACCTCATCCAGCAGCCGGTTTGCCTCCGCGATATCCTGATCCTTGGGCTGCCGGTAGCCAGGCCACGTCCTCAGCTCCTCCTCCGGAGTGCCCCACCAGAAGGAGGGGTAAGGCCCGTTGTCGCCCGTCAGCAGCGCCCCCGGACGACTCCCGTACATCTGGAACAGCTGCCAGTCGTTCCGGTCCAGGGCCAGGTGAAAAGCTTGCCTCACCCGCCGGTCGTTGAAAGGGGCCCTGTTCATATTGAACTTCAATCCTCCGCTCCAGGTGTGCAAGCCCATGTGGACCACTATCCGGTCCTTGAAGTCCCGCTCCGCTTGCGTCACCTGCCCAGGCAGCATGGCGGCGCTGCCGCCGCCCAACCAGTTGATCTGCCCCGTGGCCAGGGCCGTGAACCGGGTGGTGAAGTCCTTGATGACGTAGGTATCAATGCCGTCCAGCACGGGCAGGCCCTCCCGGAAGTAGCTGGGGTTCCGCCGGCTCTTCGCTACGATGTCCGGCTGCCACTCCAGGGGTGCAAAGGCCCCCGTGCCCATACCCAGCAGATAGCTTGCGGGCGAGCCCGTGCCCATCTCGTCGAAGTGGTTGGCAACGTACCAGTCTATCCACCCCTTGTCCAGCATGGGCACCGTGAAGAACACCCCCAGGGTCCTGGCCAGCACCCGGTTCAGGTTTACCACCGCGGTGTACCCCTGGGCTCCATCGGGGCAGGAGACGCCGGTGACGTGCTGCAGAGTGGCTTTCGGGACGCGCTTGGGCTCCGGAGGGCGCACGATGTACTCAATAGAGGCCTGCACGTCCTCGCAGGTGAAGTCGCCCCCCCGAATGTTCGCGGGCACCACCGGGTTGGCCTGGAACTTCACCCCCTCCTCCAGCTTGAAGGTCAGGCTCAGGCCGTCGCTGGAGATATCCCAACTCTTGGCCAGGTCCCCGATCAGCGAGTTCGTCCCTCCCCACGGGTCATACCGCACCAGCGCGTTGTAGAGAGGGGGGAGCAGTGTTTCGGCTTGGGCAATACTAGTGATCGGCCGGGTTTCGCTGGTGCCCAGGGGCAGCCCCGCCTTCATTATCCCGCCCCTCTGGGGTATCCCCCACGCCGGATCGTACCCCGGGAGCTGGGTGAGGGTGGCGGCAGACTGCCTGGGCGTGGCCGTGGGCGCTGCCGTGGCCGTGACGGTGGGCACCGTG
>JACVQK010000095.1 GCA_015661155.1 Dehalococcoidia bacterium
CCCCCAAAGGCCACTGGTTACCGGAGTCCAACCTAGGAGCCTGTCCGAGTAATAGCTCGGCGAAGCTATCAGCGGTATAATGGGGCGACATGCGACAAGGAGAGCCGTTGTGAGCAAGACGTTTCGCCCCTATGAGCCTGACCAGGAGTTTTTGATGCCGGCGTCGATGCGGGAGTGGCTGCCAAGCGGACATTTGGCCTACTTTGTCTCTGACCTGGTGGATTCACTCGATCTGTCATCGATCATGGAGCGCTACACGGACGAGGAGCGAGGTTATCCACCCTATCACCCACAGATGATGGTGAAGGTGCTGCTGTATGCGTACTGCGTCGGTGTTCCCTCGTCTCGCAAGATAGCCAAGAGACTGGAGGAGGATATTGCCTTCCGGGTTCTGGCGGCGAACAACACCCCTGACTTCCGCACCATCTCTGACTTCCGCAAGAACCATCTCCAGGCCCTGGCGGCTCTGTTCCTGGAAGTGCTGAAGCTGTGCCAGAAGGCAGGGCTGGTCAAACTGGGGCACGTCTCTCTTGATGGGACGAAGATAATGGCCAATGCCTCAAAGCACAAAGCGATGAGCTACAAGAGGATGAAGGAGGAAGAGGCGCGACTGAACGCAGAAATACAAGACCTGCTCAAGAAAGCCGAAGCTGTGGACGAGGAAGAGGACCGCAGGTACGGCAAGAGCAAGAGAGGCGACGAACTACCCAAAGAACTGGCCTTTCGAGAGGGCCGGCTGAAGAAGATAAAAGAGGCCAGGGTTGCCCTTGAGGCCGAGGCACGGGCAGAAGTTGAGCAAACGCAAGGAACGGGTAAGAAAACGACCGGGGTGCCCGAAGACAAGGCGCAGCGGAACTTCACCGATCCTGAGTCCCACATCATGCCCGCGCCCGGAGGCAAACACTTTGTACAGGCCTACAATGCTCAGGCCGCAGTGGACAGCGCGCACCAGGTGATAGTGGCAGCCGATGTCACGGATCAACCCTCAGACAAGGGTCAGGCAGTGCCGATGATGAAGCAGGTGAAGGCGAATACGGGTCAACTACCTCGCCAGATGTCAGCCGATGCCGGGTACTTCTCCAGCGATGCCGTGAAAGACCTCACCGCTGATGGCATAGATGTCTATATGCCGCCAGACAGGATGCCCCACGCTTACAAAATGCCCGCGGCGCCCCGAGGCCGGATACCGAAGGGTCTATCGATAGTGGACAGGATGCGGCGCAAGCTGAGGACCAAGCAGGGACGGAAGCGCTACGGGCTGAGGAAGGAGTTACCTGAGCCGGTTTTTGGCCAGATCAAACAGGCCAGAGGGTTCCGCCAGTTCCTGCTCAGAGGGCGAGTTAAGGTACGATGCGAGTGGCGCTTCATCTGCACCGGACACAATATGCTCAAGCTGTTCGGGGCACGCAACAGCGGTTTGCTCGGACAGGAGTTTTGGAGCCAAACATCACCAGCATAGACCGGCATGGCGTCCCAATTGATGCGAAGGGGCGTTCAACACGGGACTTCGGGGGCTTCCAGGGAATCCCTGCCGGATTACCCTGACCACATAGACCAATAACGCAAGTATAAGGTCGAGTTAGTCGGACACGCTCCTAGCGACTTTGAGGTAGGATGGAGAAAACGGACACCAAAGTCGGATAGAATAGAGCGACGGAGGTGTCAGAGTGCAAGGGGTTCCTTACGGAAGGTATACCAAGGAGTTGAGGGAAGAAGCGGTAAAGCTGGTGACAGAGGGGAAGTTGTCGTTGAATGAGGCAGCCCGCAGGCTGTCTTTACCGCCATCGACGTTGGCCAACTGGGTGAAAGTATATAAGGCGGGCAAATTGGGGGACGTAGGCAAGAACTACCGGCCCTTGACCGAAATTGAGATGGAGTTGGCCAGGACGAAGAAGGAGTTGGCGGAAGTGAAGATGGAGAGGGACATCTTAAAAAATGCAGCCGCGTACTTTGCCAGGGAGTCGCTGCCCGGTACGCGGCAATGAGAGGATTGCGATTCAACTACTCGCTACGACTCATGCGGCGGATTATGAGCGTATCGGCCAGTGGCTATTATGCCTGGATGGACCGGCCGTTGTGTAAGAGAGCCCGGGAGGAAATGCGGCTGGAGGTGGAGATCAGGGCAGCGCATAAGCGGACCAGGCAGACCTATGGACCGGAGCGGTTGCAGCACGATCTGGCGGAGCATGGTGTCGACGTGGGTATTTGCCGGATCAGGCGTATTCGGAAAAAGCTTGGCATACGCTGCAAACAGAAGAGGAAATTCAAGGCCACCACTAACTCCAGGCATACCCTTCCCGTAGCCAAGAACTTGCTGGGCCAGCAGTTCAAGGTCAGCCAGCCCGACGCCGTGTGGGTCAGCGATATCACCTACATACCGACTGAAGAGGGCTGGCTATATCTGGCAGGGCATAAGGACCTGTTTACCGGTGAGATCGTGGGCTACGCGATGGGAGAGCGTCTCACCAGGAACCTGGTCGCCCAGTCTTTACTTCGAGCCGCCGCCGCCAGGAATCCGGCCAGGGGGATGATCCACCACTCTGACCGTGGCAGTCAGTATTGCGCGTATGAATACCGGCGGATACTCGGCCAGTTCGAGCTGAGAGCATCGATGAGCGGAAAGGGCAACTGCTACGACAATGCGCCTATGGAAAGCTTCTGGGGAACCCTGAAGCAGGAACTGGTGCACCACCGGCATTACACGAGCAGACAGGAGGCGGTCCGGGATATCATCGAGTACATCGAGATCTTTTACAACCGGCAGAGGCGCCAGGCTAGGCTGGGGTTCCTCTCACCGGCGGCCTATGCCCAAAGATTCTACGCCAGACAACCAGCAGCATGAAAGGTTTGGTGTCCACTTTTGACATCCGACCTCACTCCCCTCTTCATCAAAACCCC
>JACVQK010000096.1 GCA_015661155.1 Dehalococcoidia bacterium
GACATCGGACACACCATGGGGTAGGCAGGGCACGCCCTGCCTACGATGGCACAAAGACAAGGCGTCGCTTCCATCTGGGGGAGGTCTGAGGAAAGTCGGATCGAAAGTGGGCACCACGGCTCTCTTCTCGTAGAAGCGCTCCCTCGGTCAGCAAACGTCCCACCAGCACCAGGTTATGCAGCTCATAGGAGGACCGGTCCTGAGGCTCCGGCAGCGTCTGCTGCCAGGTGGCCAGGACTGAGGCCGCCTGGTCCAGACCCGGACCGTCCCGAAGGATGCCTGCCTTGCTCCACATGAGGTCCTGCAGACCGGTGAAAGTGGCGGCCGGGTGCTTGCCGGGGCTTCGATTTGGCAGATGGCATTGCGTCTCCTCGATGGTCACCGGCTCTGGGATAGGGGCCTCCCCCCCGGCCAGGGCACGCTCCACAACTCGCTTGCCAAAGACCAGAGTCTCCAGCAGGGAGTTGCTGGCCAGCCGGTTAGCGCCGTGGACACCCACCGAGGCTACCTCACCGCAGGCAAAGAGCCCTCTTATGTTGGTCTCACCCCAGGTGTTTGTCTTGACTCCCCCCATCATGTAGTGAGCTGCTGGGGCTACAGGTATGGGACTCCGGGTCACATCCAAGCCATGCTCAAGACAAAAGCCATAGATGCTGGGAAATCGAGTAGCCATCTGGTCTGGAGGAAAGTGGGTCACGTCCAGCAGAAGGTGATCAGCCCTGGTTCTACGCATCTCCTCCACCATGCCGCGGGCCACTACATCTCGGGGGGCCAGATCACCCTGAGGGTGGTACTGGCCCATGAATGCCTCGCCGTGGATGTTCCGCAGGATACCACCCTCACCACGCACTGCCTCAGAGATCAGGAAGGATGGAGCACCCGGCAGACGCAGGGCTGTTGGATGGAACTGAAAGAACTCCATATCGGTTACATGGGCACCGGCTCGAAAGGCCAGGGCTACCCCGTCTCCAATGGCAACCTCTGGATTCGTCGTATAGCGGAAGAGTCGCCCCGCACCTCCAGTTGCCAATACGACAACTCGTCCTTCGTACTCCTGGCACAGACCGGTGCGGCAATCCAGGGCACAGACTCCAGCTACCGTGTTGTCATGCGCCGATATCTCTGTGACCAGACAGTGTTCCATGACGGTTATCCGAGACATGCGCGCCAGCCCGGCCAGCGTGAGCTCTATATGCTTGCCTGTTGCATCTCCCCCAGCGTGAAGCACTCGATTCGCTGAATGTGCTCCCTCCCTAGCCAGGGCGATCTCTCCATAAAGGGTGTCGAAGGGAACTCCATAGCGAATGAGGTCGTGGATACGATCAGCCGCTTCTCGCGTGAGAATATCCACGGCATAGGGCTCGCAGAGGCCTGCTCCAGCAGCCAGCGTATCCTGCATGTGAAGCTCTGGAGAATCCCCTGCTCCCACGGCAGCTGCAATTCCTCCCTGGGCATAGCGAGTGTTGCAGTCATCCACTCCCTCCTTTGTGAGCATAAGGACCGTTCCATGCTCCTTTGCAAGGAGGGCACAGTATAGACCTGCGATACCACTTCCAATGATAATATAGTCATACGTCATTGCTGAACTCCCTTGACAGCACTACCTCCCATGATATTCCTTTTCCCTCTTTCCATAATAGCAGGATGTTGAATCCTTCGGCTGAAGGACGGCAAAGGGGCGATGCCCCTCTGCACTCCCCTTTTTCATCAGCCTGGATAGCTACTTTGCCTGCTGGTGGACGAAGCGGTGTACAATGAAGACCAGGTCGCCATAGCCTGATAGATCGAGGGCAGGAGAGACCATGGCAACCATTCTGGATAGAATCGTAGAAACCAAGCGGCATGAGGTGGAGCGCCGCAAGAGAGAGGAGCCTCTCACGGCTCTACAGGAGCGCATCCGGGCGCTCCCGGTGCCCCTCAACTTCTCCGGCGCCCTCTTGGGTAACGGCCTGCGCCTCATCGCCGAGGCCAAGAAGGCCTCGCCATCCCGGGGTCTTTTGCAGGACGACTACGACCCCGCAGCCTTGGCCAGGGTGTACGCCACAAATGGTGCTGCCGCCGTCTCCGTCCTCACGGAGAAGGAGCACTTCCAGGGCAGCCTGGAGCACCTGGTCAGGGTCAAGGAGGTCCTTCAGCCCCTGGGTGTGCCCGTGTTGCGCAAGGACTTCATCTTCGACCCCTACCAGGTGTACGAGGCCCGGGCCTATGGCGCGGACGCCCTTCTCCTGATAGTGGCCATTCTCACTCCGGAGAGCTTGAAGGCGCTTCTGGGCGCAAGCCAGGGCCTGTGGGTGCAGGCGTTGGTGGAGGTGCACAGCGAGGAGGAGATGGAGATAGCCCTGGAGGCCGGAGCGGAGGTCATCGGCATCAACAACCGGGACCTGCGCACCTTCGAGACCGACCTTGCCGTGACAGAGCATTTGGCTTCCCGGGTTCCAAGGGGTAGAATAGTGGTGAGCGAAAGCGGCATCCGTAGCCACGATGACCTGGTGAGGCTCCGCCGGGTGGGAGTCCACGCCGTGCTGGTGGGTGAGGCCCTGGTGACGGCCGCCGACCCGGGGGCCAAGGTGAGGGAGCTGCTCCAGGGGGCCAGGTGAGCCGATGGGCAAGTTCTTTAGTCTGGAGGAGAGTCTGTCATTCTGAGCGGAGGGAAGAATTTAGAAGCTATTCCAAAATTCACTTCTCACCCCCGCCTGAAGGCGAGGGCATCATGCCGCACCCTTTAGGGTGCGGTGTCTGGTAGGATTTTGGAACAGTCTCTAGCAGGCTGCTGAA
>JACVQK010000056.1 GCA_015661155.1 Dehalococcoidia bacterium
ACAAGCCGGCGTGGGGGCAGCCGCAGAGGGGCGGGATACTGAAGATGGGGCAGCCCCAGAGCCCCAGCGCCACCCGGCCGAGCCTGGGGAGCGCCATAAATGGGTCCATGGAGGGCGCTAACTACAACGCTCTGCTGCGGTACGACCCATGGGTGGGATCGACCTCGCTGATCGGGGACCTGGCCAAGAGCTGGGGGTTCTCCAGCGACGGCCTGAGTCTTACCCTCAAGCTGGAGGAGGGGGTGAAGTTCCATGACAACCCCAATATACCGGAGGGGCTGAGGAACGCGGACTTCACCTGCGAGGACGTGCAGGCCTCCATTGAGTACGAAGTGCGCCCGCCGAAGGCGGAGCCGAGGCGCGCCGGGAACGGTAATCTGCAGCACGTCACCGGCGTCTCCTGCCCTGATGGGCCCAAGGGGTACACCGCGGTGTTAAGCATGAGCGAGGTGCTGGCCAAGACCCTGGGGATGCTTCACATTCCTCCCATGCTGGACAAGGATTGGATCGAGTGGTACGTTGCCAACCATCCCGATGAGATGGGCACGGCCTCGCCCGCGGGCTACCTGCTGCGTACGGGCACGGGGCCCATGACGGCCCTGGAGTTCCAGCCGGACGTCATAGCGAAGCTGCGGCGGAACCCCAGCTACTTCCGGGAGGGCCTGCCCCTCCTGGACGGCATGGACGCCTACATCATCAAGGACTTCACCACCCGGTTCACGGCCCTGGCCACGGGGCAGATCCACTGGTTCGGCTCCGGCAGCTCCAGCCTGCTGCCCGGGCAGATAGCCCAGGCGGAGCGGGACTTCAAGGACCGGATAGTGCTCCACTCGACCCTGCACACCTTTGGCATGGGAGCCAAGCTCAATGTGAACCGGGCTCCCTACAACGACCGGCGGGTGAGGCAGGCCATCAGTCTGGCCATAAACCGGGACGACTGGCTGCTGTTCAATCTGGCCGGGACTCGCTCGAAGGCGAAGCTGGTGGGCTTCCTGGAGCCTTACCCCGATTACTGGTGGGGCACCCCGGAGGAGGTGCTGAGGACGTGGCCTGGCATCCGGCAGCCCAAGGACGCGGACATCGCGGAGGCGAACCGGCTGCTGGACGAGGTGTTGGGGAAGGGGAAGCGATTCAATACCACCTGCATAACCAGGAACAGCCAGAACTACGTGGACAGCTGCCTGTTCTTTACGGACCAGATGAAGAAACTTGGCATAGGCATGACTACCCAGCCTATTGAGCTTGCGGCGATCACTCCGTTCCTCGATACGTGCAACTACGATACGCAGGGGTACGTGCTCGGGTCCTCGACCGGGGACGCGGATGCCTTGCTTCTCCGCTACAGCTGGGCCTACCCGCAGTCCCCCTCCCTGAAATGCAACCTGGAGGGTATGACGGCCGCCGAGCCCACCTTACAGGCGGAGGTCCAGGCGATGATAGCGGCGGAGACCATCGAGCTGAACCAGGCGAAGCGGACGGAGATAGTCCGGGCCATAGACAAGAAGCTAACCCTGGAGATGATGCACGAAATTCAGTTTGGGTGGATAGTGATCTTCTACGGCACCTCGTCGAATGTGAAGGGGTACGCCCTGAAGATATTCCCGAACAACAACTACTCTGTCTTCGAGAGGACGTGGCTGGCTAAATAGCCCGGCATCAGCGATAGCAAGAGGCCCCTCGCTCTGCGGTTAGTCCGCCGGAGAGGGGCCTCTTGCTGCCGGCTTGCCAGTTTCGCAATGCCAAGAAGCCACACTCATTGCATTTGACCATGCCACACCTCCGCCGAAAGATGACCTCATTCTACACCTGCGGTTAGAGAACACCCCCTCCTAAATTGCCCCTGCCCTGCCCATGTGCTATCCTGATGCCAAAGGGGCGCAGGTTCTCTCCATGTACGTCATAGGCACCGCAGGACACGTAGACCACGGAAAGTCCACCCTGGTTCATGCCCTCACCGGCATAGACCCCGACCGCCTCCAGGAGGAGAAGGAGCGGGGCATGACCATCGAGCTCGGCTTTGCATGGCTCAAATTGCCCAGCGGCCGGGAGGTGAGCATCATTGACGTGCCCGGCCACGAGCGGTTCATCAAGAACATGCTGGCCGGCGTCGGCGGCATAGACCTGGCCCTCTTGGTCATCGCCGCCAACGAGTCGGTGATGCCCCAGACCAGGGAGCATCTTGCCATTCTGGACCTGCTGCGGGTGAAGAAGGGCCTGGCGGTCATCGCCAAGAGAGACCTGGTGGACGACGAGATGGTGGAGCTGGTGATGGCGGAGGTGGAGGACATCCTTAAGGGCACCACCCTGGAGGGAGCGCCCAAGGTGGCCGTGTCCGCGGTCACCGGCGAGGGAATCCCGGAGCTGCTGGAGACCCTGGACAGGCTTCTGGAGACCACCGAGACGCGCAGGGACTCGGGAAGGCCGCGTCTCTCCATCGACCGCTCCTTCACCATGCCAGGCTTCGGCACCGTGGTCACCGGCACCCTCATCGACGGCTCTCTATCCGTGGGGCAGGAGGTGGAGGTGCTTCCCTCCGGCAAGGTATCCCGCATTCGCGGCCTCCAGAGCCACCGCACGAAGGTCGAGACGGCATCGCCCGGACGGAGGCTGGCGGTGAACCTGTCGGGTGTGTCCCACGATGAGATTCAGCGGGGCGAGGTGCTCACCATACCCGGGTGGCTCAAGCCCACAATCGCCCTGGATGTGCGCCTTCGGCTGCTGTCCGACGCCCCACGGGCTCTGAAGCATAACAGCCCCGTCACCTTCCACACCGGCGCCACCGAGACCGCTGCCCGGGTACGGCTGCTGGACCAGGAGGAGGTGAAGCCTGGAGAGGAGACCTGGGCCCAGATTCGCCTGGAGCATCCCCTGGCCGTTGTGAAGGGGGACTACTTCGTCATACGCTCTTCAGACGCGACCATGGGCGGCGGCGCCGTGGTGGACCCTTATGCCAAGCGCCATCGTCGCCATTACCTCCCCACCCTGCAACGCCTGGAGGTAATGGCCCGAGGCTCCGGAGAGGACATCCTCCTTCAGACGTTGCAGGCCACGGAGCCGTGTGACATGAGGCTGCTGGCCGACCGGGCCAACCTCTCTCCGGAGGACGCCAGGGTTCTGGTGGAGCGGTTGGCTTCAGACAGGCGTGTTGTGGTGCTGGGCGACCGTGCTCTCACCCTACGGTCCCTGATGTACTCGTCGGAAGGGTGGGCCTCCCTGATGGGCAAGGCCCGCACCATCCTGGATTCTTATCACAAGGAGCATCCCCTGCGCTGGGGCATCCAGAGGGAGGAGCTTCGCAGTCGGCTGGCCCTCTCTCCCCAGGTCTTCCCCCTCATACTGCCCCGTCTGGTGGAGGAGGGAGCCGTGGTGGAAGGGAACAACCTCCTCAGGCTGCCCCTCCACCAGGTGGCGCTGAACGGAGAGCAGCAGCGCCGCGCCGAGACGTACCTGGCTGCTCTGCGGTCCACTCCCTACTCTCCTCCCACCGATGTTACCCTGGGAGACGACCTCTTGAACCTGCTGGTGGATGAAGGCCGTGTGGTCAAGGTGAGCGAGTCGGTGGTCTTCGATGCGACCGCCTATGGGGAGATGGTGGAGGGGATTTTGGCCACCATCAAGGCCCAGGGCAAGATCAACGTGGGCCAGGTTCGCGACCAGTTCCAGACCAGCCGCAAGTACGCCCTGTCGCTGATGGAGCACCTGGACCAGCGGCGCATCACCCGCCGGGTTGGCGACGACCGGGTGCTGAGATAGAGTTGAGGAGCGCAAATGGCCCTGGACCTGACTAAAATCGCCAGCCAAATAGGTGAGGCGGCCTCCCAGCTCAAGGCCCGGGAAGCCGAGCGAGCCTTCCATCTGGAGAGGGCCGTGAACACCCTGTCCACAGCCCAGCCGGAGGCCCTGGAGGAGAAACGGGCTCTCAGCAAGGCCACCTTCCTCATGGCCGGGCTGAAAGGCTCTCTCTCCGGGCGATACCCTTCCCCTGTCCCACCCACGGACTACGTCGTGCTGGCTGTGGACGGCTCCCACATAGATGTGGACAGACACCTGGCCGTCGAGTGCTTCCTGATAAACATCGGCAGGGTGCGGATTCAGTACGGCCACAACCCCCAGGCCTCTCTGAGCAGCGAGCCGCGCCTGTACACTGGGGAGGACAGCCTGAGCATCTCCGACCCGGAGAGCTCCGACGCCCGGTCCCTGGAGGGGCCTCTCCTGGGAGCACTGCGCGCCGTGCAGGAGCTTCAGACGCTGGCGGCCATGGCGAAAGAGTCCGACCCGGAGTTGCCCACCCTGGCTTTGATAGACGGCTCGCTGATACTGTGGGGACTGGGGGGCCAGGCGTATCCCGACTTCGTGCGAAGGGCGCTGCTGGAGGAGGGGTTCCTGCCGGCCCTGGCGGAGCTGCGGGATATGGCCCAGAGCAGACCCCTGGCTCTGGCAGCGTACATCAGCCTTCCCCGCAGCGCCGACGTGGTGAACACCCTGCGCCTGGACGGTCGCAACTGCCCCTACGAGGCCGCCAACTGCGATGAGTACTGCGGCAGGCTCCGAACAGGCCAGCGTCCCTGCGACGGAGTGTCTGGGGTCATGGACAGGGACGTGTTCGGGGCTTTGCTGGACGATGGGGAGCGGTCAGACCTGTTCGTTACCACCTCCTCTATAGTGGAGCGGTACTACGGGGAGCACGCGGTGCACTTCTTCTACCTGAACGTGGGGTCGGAGATGGCCCGGGTGGAGATGCCCCAGTGGGTGGCGGAAAACCCGCGCCTGCTGGAGATGACCCACGCCCTGATAGTCGACCAGTGCCGCAAGGGGCATGGCTACCCCGTCGCCATATCCGAGGCCCACGAGCAGGCGGTGGTGACCACGGGAGACCGGGAGGAGTTCCGCCTGCTGGTGGAAAAGGCCCTAGAGGGACAACGCCTGCCGGTGTACACCTCCCAGAAGAACCAGTCCAAGAGGATGAAGTGGCTGTGAGTAGGGACGATTCATGCATCGCCCCTACAATCCGCTCGTGTCCTTCGACAGGCTCAGGGCGAGCGGGGCAAGGATTTCTAAGAGAGGTCGGAGATGAACACAATACAGCAACTTGAAATAATTCTTGACCGAATGCAGAGATGCCCTAAGAATCTCATTCGCGTTGAGTTGGAGATGTTTCACAATGCCTTGAAGCGCGATCCTCATTTGAACACAGTTCTTGATGCAATATCGCGGCATAATCGCGAGTTGGATATTGAAGCAAAAGCCTCAGACATAGTAAGCAGAACAAGGGAATCTTCCTGGGCAGATCTAGGCTTCGCAAACTCAGCGCCGCTAAGGGCAGCTCTCGGATTCCAAATATGCGATACCCTCCTCAAAAAGGAACTAAATCCCATGCGTTTTGGCAACATGATTGAGCAATTAGGCACGTTCTACCGGCTATACCAAGTAGAACACGAAAGGACCACTCCCTCAGATGCTATACGCGTGTTCTCAGAAGTATTCTTGCACCCCCTGCTGTCGTATCTTCGAGGCGCTCTGGAGACCCGTGACCAGATTCTTCTGCTCCTTAGCCGTTATAAGCAACGCAGGGAGTGGTTTCCAGATGAGATAACAGTTAACAATGCGGGTAGCGATATAGGGAAAACCGAGAAATGGCTCAAGAGGGATTTCCTTCGCTATCTGTTTGATAACGGGATAGACTTTTCTACTGAAGCGGAGACTCCTGCTGGAGGTGGAGAAGCCGATGTGCTATTCACGTTACCTGAACTGGGGCCTTTTTCTCTAGAAGCGAAGGTCTTCGATAGAAATGCACGCGATGCTTCCCATATTTCAGGTGGCCTAGCCCAAGCCGCGGATTACGCGAGGAAGTTCAACCAGCCAACGGCCTACTTTATCACTTACAACATAGTGTCGGATACGTTGCTAGTGCTCCCAGGAACAACGGCTGGCAGCAATGTCGCTCAGTGTAGAGTCCAAGGCGTAGACGTGTACTCAATAGCGATCAACACGAATAGAAGCATTCCTTCCAGCCGCGCGTCGCGCTTGGAACCCATTTACATTCCACTGCCCCCAGATAATGGATGATGCCAGTATTTGCTAAGGACTCGGCACTGCAAATAACTGCAGACACAGGAGAATTGTTGGAACCATTGACGCAAGATAACGCCACTCGCCTGGGCGAGGTGGTGGAGACCTCCACCACCGCCTTCGTGGCCCAGTGCTACGAGCCTTACGGGGCATTCCAGCCCACATGTGATAAACTGGACTCAGACGAGACCTTAGGAGCCAACATGAGACGACGTTTCACAGCTACTTTGTGGCAGGAAGGCAACTGGCACGTGGCCCAGTGCCTGGAGGTGGACGTGGCAAGCCAGGGGGAGACAGAGGAGGAGGCTCTGGCGAATCTGGAAGAGGCCCTAGCTCTGCACTTTGAGGAGCCCAGGGCCACTGCACTTCCCACGGTGCGGCAGGTTGAGGTGGAGGTCAGTGCCTCTTAGACCCCTGCCCTTCCGCGAAGTCAAGCGCAAGCTCGAAGCCGGGGGGTTTGTGGAGCAAAGTCAGAGAGGCAGCCACGTCAAGTTCGTGAAAGACGACTCAGAGGGGGTGCGCACGGCCGTAGTGCTACGACACAGGGAGGTAGCTGTCGGGACGCTACGGAGCATACTGAGGCAGGCTGGACTCAGTCAGGAGGGGTTCGACAAATTGTGAGGTATTAGCCTCGTATACCCATTTCCAACAGCAAATCAACTCATTCTTACCTCAGAGGCGTATTTCAGGCCTCAACCCCAACTGAGGAGGGTATTTGGGACTGCCTCTAGAACATAACCCAACCCGCTTGGGCGAGGTGGTGGAGACCTCCACCACCTCCTTCGTGGCCCAGTGCTATCGCCTGTACGAAGCGCCCCCCCTGGGCGCTCTGATACGCACGGGAGGCCCCTACCCTGCCTACGGCGTGGTGCACCACGTGTCCACCCAGGGCACCGACCCCTCCCGCAGGCCCGTGGCCCGGGGCGCAGAGGAGGCCACCGAAGAGGACGTCTACCGGAGCAATCCCCAGCTTTCCCTTCTGCTCCGCACCGACTTTCAGGCCGTCATGGTGGGCCACAGCGCGGAGGGCGACCTGCGCTACCACCTGCCGCCCTTGCCTCCTCCCATCTACGCCTTTGTCCACGCCTGTGGCTCAGAGGAGGTGCGGCGTTTTACCTCCAGACTGGACTTCCTACATCCCCTGGCCACATCGGGCATCGCCGCCTTGGAGGAGGTGGTGGCCGCCTGCCTTCGCCAAGCCGCCGCTGCCCAGGGGGATCCAGAGGGCTTCCTCGCCGCAGCTGGCCGGGAGCTGGTGTCCCTGCTTCCGGGGGAGTTCCGGCGCGTGGAGGCCATACTACGGAGGGCATCGCCATGACAGACTCGCACCCCCAGGGCAAGCACCTGGGCATCGTGGTGGGAGGCTCCCTAAGCCAGGGCGTAGAGGTGCGCCTCGACCCCAGCGCGCCGGTGGAGGAGATGGCCCTGGGCCAGCACGTGGTCATCCAGGGGCAGAGCCGCCGCTTCTTCGGCGTCATCACCGACATCACCCTGGAGTCCTCCGACGACACCCTCAAGGCCAGCCCTCCCGACCTGTCCAATCCCCTCATCGCCAGGGTGGTCTCCAGCACCGCGGTGTACGCCACCCTGCACGTGCTGCCCATGCTGACCCTGGAGGGAGCGTTGGCTCTGGTGGAAGGCCCCAAGCCCGCCAAGACGGTGCCTCCCCACTTCTCCCCGGCTTACCTGGCCTCGGAGGAGGACGTCCAGATGGTCTTCGGGGCCGAGGACCAGCGCCACTTCTGGCTGGGCACTCCCCTGGACATGGAGACCCGTGTATGCCTCAACCTGGAGGAGTTCGTCCAACGCTCCAACGGGGTCTTCGGCAAGAGTGGCACGGGCAAGACCTTCCTCACCCGTCTGCTCCTGGTGGGCATCCTCCAGAAGAGCGCCGCGGTGAACCTGGTGTTCGATATGCAGAGCGAGTACGGCTGGCAGGGCTACCGGGAAGGCGGCGGCTGGGTCAAGGGCCTCAAGCAGCTCTTCCCATCCCAGGTGGCCGTGTTCTCCCTGGACGAGGAGCACTGCCGGAAGCGAGGCATCTCCCCCGACTACCTGGTGCGGGTGGGATACAACCAGATCGAGCCGGAGGACGTGGCGATGCTGCGGGAGACCCTCAACCTGTCCGAGGGGAGGGCTTCCTGAACCTGAACCGGGAGGAGCTTCACCAGCTATCCACCGACCTCGGCGTCAATGAGATGGCCCTGGCCACCCTGCACAACCGCTTGCAGCGGTTCAAGCGGTTCCACTTCATCACGCAAAAGGAGTCGGGCGGAGCGGTGGAGGAGATACTGCGATACCTGGATAGGGGCATCCACGTGGTGCTGGAGTTCGGGCGTTACCAGAGCCAGTTGGCGGCGTACATCCTGGTGGCCAACCTGCTGACCCGCCGCATCCACGACCGGTACGTGGCCCGCAAGGACGAGGCCATGGGCGACCAGGCCAGGGAGCCGCGGCCCCTGGTCATCACCATAGAGGAGGCCCACCGGTTCCTGAACCCCGGCATCGCCTCCCAGACCATCTTCGGCACCATCGCACGGGAGATGCGCAAGTACAACGTGACGCTGCTGGTGATAGACCAGCGACCCAGTGGCATCGACGACGAGGTGATGAGCCAGCTAGGCACTAAACTTTCCTGCCTGCTGGACAACGAGAGGGACGTGGACGCGGTGATGGCCGGGCAGGCAGGGGGCCGGGAGCTGCGGTCGGTGCTGAGCAAGCTGGA
>JACVQK010000097.1:0-308 GCA_015661155.1 Dehalococcoidia bacterium
TTCTAAGTGACCTGGATATCGATTGGGATGAGTTCCGGCAGGCGTAATCCTCAGATGACCACGGTGGGCAAAGACCTGCTGAGGAACTGGCTGGAGATGGGCTAGGGTGATACAATCTGGGTGCAGAGGAGGTTGAGGTGCGAACGTATCAGGTAGAGGTCTCCATATCAAAGCAGGAAGACGGCCTGTGGCGGGCTGAGGTGCCTGTCCTGCCCGGCTGCTTTGTGGACTCGGACACCATTGAGGAGGCCATCCAGGACATCCAGGAGGGCATACAGCTCTTTATTGAATCCTATCGCAAGCGCGGC
>JACVQK010000097.1:316-3221 GCA_015661155.1 Dehalococcoidia bacterium
ACACCTGATGGCTCCTATTCTCTGCGGCTCGCCGTCTCTGTGCCGTGAGGTATGGGGAGCTGGTCAGAGAGCTGCGTCGTTTGGGAATCTTACTGGACAGGCAAGGAGCTCGACATGAAGTATGGGTGGACCCGCGGACAGACCGGGAGGCGATGGTTCCACGCCATCGTACCGGTGAGATACCGATGGGCACTTTGCACAAGATTCTAAGTGACCTGGATATCGATTGGGATGAGTTCCGGCAGGCGTAATCCTCAGATGACCACGGTGGGCAAAGACCTGCTGAGGAACTGGCTGGAGATGGCGGTCAAAGCGTACGTTCTCATCAACGTGGACACGCCCCTGACCAGGGAGACCCTGGAGTCCCTGAGCCGCCTGCCCCACGTCATGGAGGTGAACGAGCTCCTGGGCCCCTACGACGCGGTGGTCGAGTTCGAGGTGGAGGAGTTTGACCAGGTGGCGGAGGTGCTGCGCCGGGAGATTCGCACCGTGCCGGGGGTTCGCAGCACCGTCACCTGCGTGGCCATAGGCGCGGGGTTCCGCGGGGGACACCAGGGGTAGGGGGGGGTGAAGAGCAGTCACGATAACAAATGTGGACAAGAACGTGTTGCGGAACTGAACTGAATGGAAGAGTAGGGAGATAGATGGAGACGGTTGGAAATATCCTAATGGTTTTCGGTACCCTGGCCCTACTGGTGGGCATCGTATGGCTTATCGTGACCTTCATCAGGCGCAGACCTCGCAGGAATGCCGCAATTTTCATAGGGGTCGGCCTCCTCCTCAGTATTCTGGGTGCTGCCCTGGCACCTGACACGGAACCACCGCCTGCCAGTAATGAGCCGACAGCTACTGCTACTCCAACGCTGACGTCTATGCCTACTCCAACGCCGATGCCAACATTCACGCCTGGGCCCACACCAACCCCAGCAGCAACACCAACTCCAACACCTACGCCAATCCCGACCTTCAGATCGGGTGTTTGGATCGTGGGTGTTGACATTGTACCTGGGACGTATAGAAACAGTGGGTCTGGTGACTGCTATTGGGCACGACTAAGTGGTTTCGGTGGCAATCTTGGTGATATCATTGCAAGCAACTTTGGTGGTGGTATTCAGACTGTGACTATCGCTGCGAGCGACGCAGGTTTTACGTCGGAACGTTGTGGAACATGGACGCTCTTAGCTGCTTATAGATAACCCATGATGGGCAACCTATCGACTGTTGGAGGAGTAGCCATGTCCCTTACCCTTGAGCAGAAAACGAGGCTGACGGAGTTCTGCAAGACGCCCCTCCTGGCTGTCCTGGCCACCGTCTATCGCCGGGGTGCGCCCCAGGCCGTGCCCGTCTGGTACGAGTTCGACGGCGAGAGCTTCATCGTCACCAGCAGCAAGGAGCGGGTCAAGGTGAAGAACGTCCTGCGGGACAACCGGGTATCCCTTTGCATCATCGATACCTCTCATCAGGGTCGGGGGTTCAACATCCGGGGAACGGCGCAGGTGGTAGAGGAGGGCGCTCAGGAGGCGACCCGTCGCCTGGCGATACGGTACCTGGGAGAGGAGCGCGGCAGGGAGAGCAGCGCTGGCATGGCTGCGCAAGAGCGGGTCATCATCAGGATAACTCCAGAGGAGTTGGTATGATTAGAGAAGCCATAGACGCCCTGGTCTCCAGGCGAGACCTCACCCAGCAGGAAGCCGCCGGGGTCATGGGGGAGATAATGACCGGGGAGGCCACCCCCGCCCAGTTCGGCGCCTTCGTCACCGCGCTGCGCCTCAAGGGAGAGACCGCGGAGGAGATTGCCGGCATGGCCAGGGTCATGCGGGAGAAGGCCCTACAGGTGCGGGTAGAGGGCGACCTGGTGGACACCTGCGGCACCGGGGGCGATGGCTCCCGCACCATCAACGTCTCCACCATCGCCGCCTTCGTGGTCGCTGGCGCGGGCCTGAAGGTGGCCAAACACGGCAACCGGGCCGTCACCAGCGGCTGTGGCAGCGCCGACGTGCTGGAGGCCGCGGGGGTCAAGATAGACCTGGGGCCCCAGGGGGTAGAGCGGTGCATCCGAGAGGTGGGCTTTGGCTTCATGTTCGCCCCCACCTTCCATCCCGCCATGAGGTACGCCGGTGGCCCCCGTCGGGAGATAGGCATTCGCACGGTGTTCAACATCCTGGGCCCCCTCACCAACCCCGCGGGAGCACGGAGCCAGGTCCTGGGAGTGGCCGACGGCGCTCTGGGGGAGAGGATGGCCCAGGTGCTCCACCATCTGGGATGCCAGCACGCCCTGGTAGTCCACGGAGACGACGGCCTGGACGAGGTCTCCATCGCCGCCCCGACCCAGATATGGGAGATGAAAGAGGGGCGCATTCACAGCTATAAAGTGGCCCCGGAGGACGTGGGCATCTCCCGGGCGCAGGCCAGCACGATACGGAGCGACTCCATCGAGGGCAACGTGGCCGCGATGACCCAGGTGCTATCGGGTGAGAAAGGCCCCGCCAGGGACATCGTGCTGCTCAACGCCGCCGCCGCCCTGCTAGCAGGCGGTGCCGTTCGGAATCTTCAACAGGGAGTAATGGTGGCCTCGGAATCCATCGATAGCGGAAGGGCCATGGAGAAGCTTCGTGCCCTGGTGAAGCTGAGCCAGCAGCTGACCTGAAGCTGTTGTGGCCTTGAATGGAACTAGGGAGTTAATCATGCAGCTTGGGGACATCATGGCAAAGAACGTCTTCACCATCTCAGGGGAGGAGAGCGTCGCCGCCGCAGCCAGGCGCATGCGCGAAGGAAACATAGGCTGCCTGGTGGTAATGAAAGGAGAGACGCTGCAAGGCATAGTGACGGACCGTGACCTGCTCATCGGCTGCCTTGGTGATGCCCATGACCCCGGCGAGTGCAGGGTCTCCCGCCATATGAGCAG
>JACVQK010000057.1 GCA_015661155.1 Dehalococcoidia bacterium
CCCCAGACCAACCACACCGTGGGCCGGTGGTGCCTCTCTGGAGAGCCGTCCTGGATATCGTCGTGGATCAGGGAGAAGTTGTGAGCCAGCTCCACAGCGGCGGCTGCGGGTAGCGCTGCCTTGTAGTCGCCGCCCAGGGCTTCGCAGCTAAGAAGACAGAGGATGGGACGAAGGCGCTTGCCCCCAGCCCCGGATGCCTCCACCGCCGCTCCATGCTCATCCAACCAGCCCATGTGATATGCCATCATGCGGTATAGGGGGAAGCTCTGTCCCAGAAGAAGGGACTTAAGCTCTGTCTCTATGTCCTCACGATAGCGGCCGAAGGCTGAGGGCAGGCTCATGTTCTCCCTGGGATTAAGGGATTTTCAGTTTCTCGGAGGGCGACTTGCCCTCCAGGGCGGTTATCTTCTCCACTCTACGGGCGTGGCGTCCTCCCTCAAACTGGGCTTCCACGTAGGCCTTCACCACTTCCAGGGCTGGCCCCTGTCCTATTACGTAGCTTCCCAGGCAAAGGACGTTGGCATCGTTGTGCTCCCGGGCGCGGCGGGCGCTGAAGACATCGTGGCAGAGGGCAGCCCGGATTCCCGGTATCTTGTTGGCGGAGATGCTCATGCCAATGCCGGTCCCGCATATGAGCACTCCCTGGTCGAAGCGGCTCTCCTCCACGGCCTGAGCTACCTTTTGGGCCACGTCGGGGTAGTCCACGGAGTCGGTGTCGTAGCAGCCGAAGTCCTGGCACGCATGTCCCAACTCCTGGAGCAGGCTCATAACCTGGCGCTTCAGCTCCAGACCGTTATGGTCACATCCCAGGGCTACTCTCACGCCGCGCTCCTTCTCTCCACATCCTGGCCCGTGTCAACTTTCGCGCAGAAGAGCAGAAGAGTGGATATCTCCGTCTCCCCGGGTAAGAGAGGCTCAAGGAGTTGGAAGGCATCCACCCTTCCCTTGACTGAGTATACCACAGATGCTAATCTGGGGTCGACGGGCGTTCAAGCCCAGGGGAGAGAATGGCTTCAGAGAGCAAGGACGAGGCAGTGGTCGTGGTGGACTTCGGCTCCCAGTACAGTCGCCTCATCGCGCGACGGGTCAGGGAGTGCCGGGTCTACTGTGAGATAGTCCCCCACGATGCCCCCTGGGAGCGGGTCGCTTCCCTCAATCCCCGGGGGATTATCCTCTCCGGCGGCCCTGCCAGCGTTTACGATGTCGGCGCTCCTCTGGCTCCTGCCTGGGTGTTCGAGAGCCGCCTCCCCGTCCTGGGAATCTGCTACGGCCTTCAGGTGCTGGCCCACCAGCTGGGTGGGAAGGTGGTGCCGGGGAGCAGGCGAGAGTACGGACATACGGTTCTCCATCAGAACGCCACCAGAAGCCCCCTCTTTGCCGACCTGCCATCCTCCATGACGGTGTGGATGAGCCACGGAGACCAGGTCATGGAGATGCCCCCGGGCTTTCGCTCCCTGGCCCACACCGATAACTCCCCCATCGCCGTCATGGGCAACGACGAGGGAATCCTGGGGCTTCAGTTCCACCCGGAGGTGGTGCACACCCCCCAGGGCAAGAAGATAATAGAGAACTTCCTCTATCACATCTGCCACTGCCGGGGAACTTGGACTCCCAGCAACTTTGTGGAGGACAGCGTAGGCCGCATCCGGGAGCAGGTGAGGGACGGTAAGGTCATCTGCGCCCTCTCTGGTGGGGTGGACTCCGCGGTGGCCGCGGCCCTTATCCACCGGGCCGTGGGAGAGCAGCTCACCTGCATCTTCGTCAACAACGGACTCCTGCGCCGGGGAGAGGCCCAGGAGGTCATAGACACTTTTGAGCGCAACCTGAAGATGAAGCTGGTGTACGTGGATGCCACGGAGCGCTTCTTGACCCGGCTGGGCGGTGTCGTCGACCCAGAGAAGAAACGACGTGCCATAGGCGAGGAGTTCATACGGGTGTTCGAGGAGGAGGCAGCCCGGCTGGGCCGCGTCGATTTCCTGGCCCAGGGCACTTTGTATCCCGATGTCATCGAGAGCGTGTCCGCGGAGGGCAACGCCTCGGCCGTAATCAAGAGCCACCACAACGTGGGGGGGCTTCCCAAGAACATGACCTTCTCCCTCATCGAGCCTCTGCGCTACCTCTTCAAGGACGAGGTGCGGGAGGTGGGGCTGGCCCTGGGCCTGCCGGAGGAGATGGTGTACCGCCAGCCCTTCCCCGGCCCCGGCCTGGCCATCCGCATCATCGGCGAGGTGACCAGGGAGAGGCTGGAAGTGCTGCGGGCCTGCGACTGGATTGTCATGGACGAGATCAAGGCCGCCAACCTGTACCGGGAGCTGTGGCAGAGCTTCGCCGTCCTCACCGACACCCGCAGCGTGGGAGTCATGGGGGACTTCCGCACCTACGGCTACCTGGTGGCCGTGCGGGCCGTCACCAGCGAGGACGCCATGACCGCGGACTGGGCCCGACTTCCCTACGAGGTGCTGGCGAAAATCTCCAACCGCATCGTCAACGAGGTTCCCCAGGTGAACCGGGTGGTGTACGACATCACCTCCAAGCCCCCGGGAACCATAGAGTGGGAGTGATAGGCTTATGACTCGGGGTGCAGGAGGCGAAGCCCCCGCTGGGGCTCTGGGGGTGTCCCCCACTGGGCCATGGCCCAGACCCACACCTTGCGAACCGTAGAACATGGTCAGACCAGTACAGCAGCAGTTGGGTGTGGGGGCAGGGGGGTGAGGTATATACCCCCTTGGAGGGGATGCGCTTAATATACCCTGAGCTAGGTGACGCGACGCCAATTAAAGAGCGATAGTCAGGAGCACACATGAACATCCTTGAGTACATGGAAACCCACGGCCACGAGCAGCTCTGCGTCTTCACCGACAAGGGTGTGGGGATTCGGGCCTTCATCGCCATCCACGACACCACCCTGGGCCCTGCCCTGGGGGGCGTGCGCACATGGCCCTACAAGAGCGAGGACGAGGCCCTCATGGACGTGCTGCGGCTCTCCCGGGGCATGACCTACAAGTCGGCGGCCGCGGGGCTGAACCTGGGAGGAGGCAAGGCCGTCATCATGGCAAACCCTCAGGAGAAGACCGAGGCCATGATGAGGGCCTTCGGGCAGTTCGTGGAGTCCCAGGGGGGCCGCTACATCACCACCGAGGACGTGGGGGCCACCACCCAGGACATGGAGTGGATCGCCCAGGAGACCTCCCACGTCACGGGGCTGCCGGTAAACCAGGGGGGCAGCGGCGACCCCTCCGTGATGACGGGCTACGGGGTGTACCAGGGGATGAAGGCCTGTGCCATGGAGGTCTGGGGCACCGACTCCCTGGAGGGGCGGATCATCGCCATCCAGGGCTTTGGCAAGGTGGCTTCGTACCTGGTCGGCCACCTCCTGGAGGAAGGGGCACGACCCATCGTCACCGATATCAACCCGGCCGCTCTGAAGAGGGCACGGGAGCAGGGCCTGGAGGTGGTGGAGGACCCCTCGGCCATCTACGACGTGGAGTGCGACATCTTTTCCCCCTGCGCCCTGGGAGCCATTCTCAACGACGGGACCATACCCCGCCTGAAGTGCAAGGTCGTAGCCGGGTGCGCCAACAACCAGCTCCTGGAGGACAGCCACGCCGTAGCGCTACGGCGGAGGGGCATCCTCTACGCCCCCGACTTCATCATCAACGCTGGGGGGGTGATAAACATCTCCCTGGAGCTGGGGCAACCCTATGATGAAGAGGCGGCTTTGGAGAAGACGGCCCACATCTACGACACCGTAGAGAGGGTGATTAGTATGGCCAAGACCGAGGGCATCACCACCGCCCAGGCGGCAGACCGCCTTGTGGAGGAGCGCATCGCCGCCATGCGCCGGGTGAAGGGGATTTACCTGTAAGTTACCCCGCTCATGCCCTTCCCTTCGGCTACGCTCAGGATAAACTCCTCGAAGGGTCTCCGGTTCTTCGCTTCTTCAGAATCTCCCGTGCCAACGGTCATCGGCACCATGAAGGATGAAAATAGCTCTGCCTGATGTCATTCCGAATCCCGACGCAATCTGGATGAGGAATCCAGGGCCTACCATACTTGCTAAAGGCATTTGCAGCAAATGCGTGGATTTTATCTTCTACGACAGGTTTGTCGACAAATAAGATAGACTCACCTCTAGCCACCCAGCTAAAGGTGGAAGCGGTGACTGATGCTCCTTCGACTATGCCTGTTTCGTCAGCGAAAAACGATATGGAGATCTCAGGTGAGGTGTCCTCGGGCCACCTGAACCTCCAATAGCTATTGGAGGAGTTTGCGTCAGCTCCGTTTACGACGCGTTGAATAACAGTCGGCAGAGCATCCAGTTTCCTCTGGTTAGATGACACAATACTACACGCCGCGAGGAACAGAAAGACCGCTGCTGTCCCAACATAAACCCCGACGCACCATGCCCCTTTTCGCATATCCAAACCTCCGTCTTGGACAGAAGATGGCACAGAGCCATGGAGATCGGTCGCCTGATGGTATAGTACATCAAGACCAGGGAAATCGGGAGAGGCAAGGGTTGCTCTACGCCATGCCTCCGCTTTTCCCCTGCCCTGGGTCGCCTCGCGGCTTCCAACGCCTCAGTCCAATGAGCAGCCCTAGCGCTCCCACTCCCACCGCCAAGAGAATGGCCTCCGTGCCCGTGTAGACCAGCAGCCACAGGCAAGTTGCAGTGGCGGCCAGGGGAGGCAACGCGCCCGACAACACGCGCTTGAGCGTCCACGCTTCCTTCCTGCGGGCGGTCCACCAGAAGAGGGCCAGGTTCACCACGGCAAAGCTCAACAGCACCGAGGCGTTGGTCATTTGGGCCACCCGCTCAATGCTCCCAACAAAGGTGATGCCCATTGCGACAAGGGATGTGATCCCTATGGCCATCCAGGGAGTGTGCCGCCGTCCGACACGGGCAAGCCAGCCCGGCAGTGCACCTGCGGAAGCCATTCCGTACAGCGACCGCGAGGCGGCGACCATCAGGAGCAGTACCGTATTCGCTGTGGCAGCCAGAGCAATTAGCGATAGAATCAGGTCCGCCCTTGGCCCCAGGACTGTACCTGCTATACGTGCTAGCGGCGCCGAGGAAGAGCTCGGGTCTTGCCATCCGGCTACGCTGACCACCGAAATGCCGACAGCTATGTACATGAGGGTGGAGACCACCATGGAGATGACAATGGCACGGGGGAGGGTACGTTCGGGCGCTCTGGTTTCCTCGGCCAGGTTCCCAAACTCGTCGAATCCCAGGTAGGCGAAGAAAACCAGAGCCGACGCTGTCCAGACACCCCCGATGCCCCGGGGCATCTCCAGATAGTCCACATCGCCCCAATAGGGCAGTCCTACAGCAATGATGAAGAGCAAGCCTCCCGCTTCTACAAGGGTGAACAGCATGACAAGACCTACCGATTCGCCGATCCCGCGGTAGGCGATCAGCGACAGGAGCGCCACCAGCAACAAGGCCCCTGCCATCACCGGAACAGGAGCCAGGTGAGCCAGGTATCCTGCAAATCCTATGGACACGGCGGCCATAGCGATCAGGTCTGACCAGACCATGAGCCAGCCTGTGGCAAAACCGGCGATTGGCCCAAAGGCCACGCTGACGTACTGGAACTCGGGCGAGTTCTTGGGGACAATGGCCACGAAGCGAGCGTAGGAATAGCCGGTGAGTCCCGCGATGAGCGCCGCAACCAGGAAAGCCAGCCATATGGCACCACCGGCTTGTCCGGCAGCCGGGCCCACCAGGGCATAGATGCCGGCCCCCAGTATTACTCCTATGCCTGCAAGGGAGGCGGACCACAGGCCCAGGCGGCGCTGCAGGACTCGTTGTTCCGGCCCAGGGGACGCTGGCTGCATGGGGGTCGTTTCTGAAGACATCGGCAGCTCTATGATCGGGGATTTCCCCTTAGGGGTGCCCTCACGGCTCGGCTGGAGTCCTCATGGCACGGCGAAAGTGTATCATACGATTTGGATGCACGGCAATCTTCCACTGAGGTAGGATGGGAAAAGCAGGGCTGTGGCAGCCAAACGCCCGGCTAAGGGACTGATGCACCACTCTGAGCGGGGCTCTCAGCACTGCTCCCAGGAGTACAGGAATCTTCTGGATCAGTTTGGACTGCAAGCTTCCACGAGTGGGAAAGGGTCAGTCTTCGGACAATCGAAAGACCCTGTTGAGGGGGAAGGGTGGAGTTGACCAAATCGTGAAGGTAGATTAACATTTACTGTAAATGTGCTCATGGTTTGCAGTCTATATCCGCTGTTGTAGGCCCTGAAACAGGGGGCTTACACCCGGTAGCACTTAGCTCAAGGCGTCGCCCCCTCAGCGTGGATTACCTGAGGGGGCGACGCCTTTTATCCGAAGTCTGGAAGACTAGGCAAAGGAGGCGCGATGACCCAGCCAGGGACAGGCAAGAAGGGTGTCCTTCCTGTTTTGGAAGAGGAGATAGATGGTTTCGAGAAGGAGGTGGGCAGGTTTCTTCAGGGGGAGTGGGACCCTGATGCTTTCACGCGATTCCGCCTGAAACAGGGGGTTTACGGGCAACGTCAGCCCGATACCCTGATGATACGGGTGAAGATACCTGTCGGGGGACTAACCGCGGGCCAACTGGAGGCCCTGGGGGTGATAGCCCGGGACTTCGCTCCCTTGAAGAAGGGGCACGTGACCACCCGGGAGAACATGCAGCTCCACTTCATCCCATTGGACCGGACCCCAGACGCCTTGAGGGTCCTGGGGGAGGTGGGACTGTCCACCCGGGAGGCATGTGGGAATACGGTACGCAACGTCACCGGCTGCCCCCTCGCCGGCGTCTGTGCCGAGGAGCCTTTTGATGTGACGCCTTACGCCGGGGCCTACGCCAGATACTTCCTGCGCCACCCTGTAACCCAGGCGATGCCCCGAAAAATCAAGACCTCCTTCTCCGGCTGCGAAAAGGACTGCGCCATCACCGCCATCCACGACCTGGGCTTTACTCCTCGGCTCCAGGAGATCAACGGTGAGATGAAGAGGGGATTCAAGATGGTGGTGGGGGGTGGCCTCTCCATCATGCCCCGCATGGCTCCCACCCTGTACGAGTTCGTCCCTGTGGAGGAGTATCTTCGGGTGAGCGAGGCGGTCCTGCGGGTCTTCGATGCCTCCAGCGAGCTGCGCAAGGACAGGATGAAGGCTCGCATCAAGTTCCTGGTGCACCGCATTGGCATTGACGAGTTCCGCAAGCTGGTGGAGGCGGAGCTGGAGCAGCCCTGGGCTAAGAACCCCATGGACCCCACGCCCCTGCTCTACGTCGATGACGAGGAGGCCGATGCGCCCCAGCCCCTGGCTCCTGGAAGCTACGCCTCTCCAAAGGGAGAAGGGGCTGAGTTTGAGGTGTGGCGCGCCGCGAACGTGCTGCCCCAGAAGCAGGCCGGCTATCGTGTGGTGCTGGTGAAGCTGTCTCGGGGGGATATCCAGGAGCACCAGTTTCCCCTGCTAGCCCAGATCGCCAGGAAGCACGCCGGAGGCCGGGCTCGCTTCACTCAGCAGCAGAACCTGGCCTTCCGATGGGTGAGAGAGGAGTCCCTGTACCAGGTGTGGCGGGAGCTGGAAGCCGCGGGACTGGCGGAGGCCGGGGCAGCCTCCATCACCGATGTGACCTCCTGCCCCGGCACCGATAGCTGCAAGCTGGGCATCACCTCCTCCATGGGCCTGGCGAAGGCGCTGCAACAGGAGTTGGCGGACATGGACATCACGGACCCCCTGGTCAAGGGCCTGCACATCAAGGTGAGCGGATGTCCCAATGCCTGTGGGCAGCACCACATAGCCAACATAGGGTTCCACGGCGCTGCCATGAAAGGGGACCGGGGCAACCAGGTGCCTGCCTACGAGATGTTCGTAGGGGGGAGCTATCCGGACATCAACGGACAGACAGAGACGCGCATCGGCCTGCGGCTCAAAGGGAAGGTCCCGGCCAAGAGGGCGCCGGAGGTGGTGCGCCGTGTTCTGGGCTACTACCAGGGGCACCGCCTGGAGGCGGAACCCTTCAACGCCTTTGTGGACAGGGTGGGGACGGAGCCTTTTGAGGTCATCACCGGGGAGCTCAGAGAGGTGGGGCCCCTGAACAGGGAGAACATCGGCACCTACATGGACTGGGGCAAGACGGTGCTGTACAAGCTGGAACGGGGTGAAGGAGAGTGCGCCGTCTAGCGCCCTGGCAGGCCCAGTCTGGGGGACACCCCCAGCCCTCACGGAGAAGGGGAGTGTCTCTCATGGAGGCACTCCCCTTCTGTTAACGATATGGCATCAGTTGCCGATGGGCGACTCTACCGTCCCTCCCCCGCCAACCAGGGGCATTCCGCACGCCGTCATGGCGGCTGTGAGCTCCGGAGACAGCGTCTCTCCTCCCCCCTGGACAAAGATTTGGGCCAGGGCCTCGTCTCCCACGGCATCTTGCAGGCAGGTGAACTGCTCTGGGTTGAAGCCAGAGCTCTCCACCTCGGGGCCGCCCATCTCTACGCCGCACCCCATCACGGCGGCCAGAACGTCCGGAGGCGGGAGCGCGCCCTCCACGCCAGAGGCGAACAGAGATGCCAGGTCGTCCTGGTCCAGGTTCTCGGCCAGGCACCGCATTCCGGCGATGGGGAGTCCCGCAGCTCCCCCCGTTGCATCGGCCCGCGCCACCTCCTCTTCATTGAGGCATTGGGCCGTCTTCAAGAACGCTGCAAAGGGAGCGATGTTCATCTCCTCCCCATTAGCAGGTGGCGTCAGGTCAACTCCCTCCAGGGTGCTCCAGACACAGTTCATGGTCTCGTCGCTCAGGCTTCCCACCTCACTGATCAACACCCCCGCCGTGATGCGGGCAAAGGTCTCCTGGCTCAGGCACTGCTGTAACGCCAGGTCATCCACCTCGGAGGTATCAGCCTTTTCCAGGAGCTCGTCCAGGTGGGTCTGGCCCAGGGCCTGCGCCACACACTGTTGCTCCTCCACCGGGATAGCCTGGAAGAGCTCTCGGATGCCGGCATCTGGGCCCGCCAGTATGGGCACTGGGGTCGGGACAGGCGTCGGTGTGGTGGTGGCATCTGATTTGCAGGCTACGACGGCTATCAAAAGCAGAGGCAGGAGTAGCACTGCCCACCGAGCGCGCTTGGACAACAGGGACATGGTGAACCTCCTCAGGGGCATTTCAGCAAGATACCAATGACATGATATACATCGCAGAGGCGTGGCGCAATGGAACGCTATGGGGGAATTAGCAGCCCCGCGTGGGCACTTCACGCGCGGGGTGGTCGGTACGCCCCACCTCGTCCTGGCAGGCTGATGAAAAAGGGGGAGTGCAGAGGGGCGCAGCCCCTTTGCCGGGGGTCTGGGGGTGTCCCCCAGATTTGAATTCTCCCCCTTCCTGGATAGGAAGGGGGCTAGGGGGATGGTCGAAAGGATTTTTCAGAAACCTGCTAGCGCCTCAACCAGCGCTGAAACCTGCCCTGCCAGCCGTCTCCGCGCCGGGTCGGTGGCCTGGAATCTATCACCCTTCCCCGCCACCGCTTCTCTACCCTGGGGTTGGACTGTGCGAAGAAGAGGGCATAGGCCAGAATGAACAGGATGAGCCCCGCCCAGACGACGGGTCCTGCCATGCCGGGGATAAGAGCGCTGACGAGGACCGCGGATAGGAGCAGGGCCACCCCAGTGAACAGGAGACGCCCCGGGTTCAGGTAGATGCGACCGCCTATGGCCCTACCCAGGCGAGAAAGACGGGCCAGAAAGGGATGCCCCCTGGTTCTCCCGGGTCCCTTCGAGGAGGTAGACTCCCCGGCCTGTCTGAGAATCTCCTCTATCTCCCGTTGATAGCGCTGAGACATCTCACCTCTCCCTCTGGTCGTGTTTCAATTATAGTCTTTTCTCCGCAGGCGGAACAGGCCTCGTGCTTTCAATCAGAGTCCTTCGATTGTACGAGGAACAGTTCTTGCCCGCTAGTCCTGAGCCTGTCGAAGGATACGAGCGGGCAAGGCAGCGCATCTTCCGTAGGGGCGATTCATGAATCGCCCCTACGCTTCCGCTCATGGTTCGGCAAGCTCACCGTGAACGGGGTAGTAGGCAAACCGCTCACCCTGAGCTTGTCGAACCACGAGCGGGGTCGAACTTGAACTCTCAAATGGCCGAAAATCGTGCTCTTGGATCCCGCTTTCCCTGGGAGCCCGCAATCGCTATTATGGGGGAGCATCCCGACCCCGACTTGTCGGGGGGACAGTCAATAGACGGCATAGCATCTGCGACCACACCTTCCAGGGATGGCAAGGGAGGACACATGGGTTGGAGGCTGTTCAGCATGGGGGCTTCCTGGGCCAATGTGAGAGCCAGGGCACGGAGAGGAGCTCAGGGGGCATCTCTCCGTCAAGAGATGCAACTGCTCTACCGCCAGCTCCAGGACGCTACCGATATGCCCGGCATCGCACGGGCGCTGGCATCGACGGCTGCACAAGGTGTGGGGGCATGTAGAGTCCTGCTGTTTCTCCGCGGCTTGCCCCAGGGCGATTTCGGACTTGTCGCGGAAGAGGGAGGGGATGGGCCAGCTCCCCCGGCCTTGCGGGTAAGCCACCCCTTCCTCGCCTGGCTGGAGAGCCAGAGCAGGGTGGTAGCGGGCGGGGAAATCTGGCCCCTGCCTCAGTGGCAGGGCCTCTCTCCCACTGAGCGAGAGGCGCTTTCAGCCCTGGAAGGCGAGCTGTTTGTTCCCATGCGCGTCAGGGGTGTCCTCATCGCCCTTCTGGTCCTGGGGCGGCGTACGGGCGGCGCACCGTACGCCCGGGAGGAGATGGAGTGGCTGGAGCTGGTGGCCCACCAGGCGGCAGCCAGCATGGAGGTCACCAGTCTCTATGACCAGCTTGACCAGGAGAGGCAGAAGCTAGACCAGGCCCGGGAGCAGATGGCGAGAAGCACCCGGATGGCAGCCATAGGAGATGCGGCCGTCACTCTGGCCCGGGAGATCAACAATCCGTTGCAGAGCATACTGAATGTGACGCATCTCATGGGCCATGATGTGGATGAAGGGGGCGTCTCTCGGGAGGATATAGACGTCGTAAAAGCGGAGGCCATGCGGGCCTGTGGCGCTCTGCGCGCGCTCCTGGACATGGCTGCAGGGGATGAGCCGGCCTGGGGCGTGCATGACCTCAACTCTCTTCTCTCCTCGGTGGTGTCGGACAGCGGCCTGAACGCCTCCACCAGCAGCGTCGTGCCCGTCCTCCGGCTAGACCCGGCCGCATCCCGGGTCTGGTGTGAGGGGGAGCAGCTGAGGCGAGTCCTCTTGAATCTGATAGCCAACGCCCTGGACGCTATGCCCCAGGGAGGCCGGTTGACCATCTCCACTCAAGGGGTGGCGGGGAAGGTGGAGGTCAAGCTCACCGATACCGGCATTGGAATCCCCCCGGAGAACCTGGAAAGGGTCTTTGACCCCTTTTTCACCACCAGGCCAGATGGAGAGGGCACGGGGCTGGGCCTGGCTGCCAGCCGGAGGAGCGTGGAGCGCCACCGGGGAACTATCGGCGTGGAGAGCCAGGTGGGAAAGGGAACCACTGTTACCATCCTGCTGCCCTTGCGGAGTGCCGAACAAGGGGTGGACCCATGACCGCGGGCACCATTCTGCTGGTGGAGGATGAGGACATAGTGCGGGACTCCATGGTACGGGTGCTCCGGAGAGCGGGCCTGGCTGCGGAGGGCGTGGCTTCGGGGGAGGAGGCCCTGGCCAGGATGAGGGACGGGCGCTACGACATCCTGCTGGCGGATATTCGGATGCGCGGCATGAGCGGCCTGGAGTTTCTGGAGCGGGCCAAGGCTATAGACCCAGAGGTGGGCGCCATGGTCATCACCGGGTACGGCACTCTGGAGAGCGCCATGGCAGCCGTAGACCTGGGGATTCAGGGTTTCATCCTCAAGCCGGTCGCGCCGGAGGAGCTGGTGAGAAGGGTGATGGGCGGTCTTGGCAAGGCAAGGGCCTGGCGAGAGCTGCACCGGATGAGCGTCATCAGCCCCCTTTTGAGCATAAGTTCCCAGGTGGACCTGGATCAAGCTCTCCGGGAAGCTGCCAGAGTGGTGGGAGAGGGGTGTGGAGGGCGTCACGTCTCCATTCACCTGCTGGATGAGGTAGGTGCCCTGCGCTTGGCCGCATCCTGGGGAGATCATCCCGTACTCTCAGGGGTTGCCATGGAGCAGCGGGAACCCCTGAGGGAGTGGGTCGCCCACCGGGGAGAGGCGCTCCTCCTTGGGGAAGAGGAGCTGAGGGGTGATGCCCTGGGCATAGGCAGAGAGCTTCATGGTATGGGGATAGCGTCAGCCCTGTACCAACCCATTGTCCTCAGAGGCGATACCCTGGGGATGTTAGCCCTTCTCAGGGGTGCCAACACTCCCCCCTTGAGCGAAGGCGATGGGGCTTTCCTATCCCTGGTGTGTACCCTGCTGGCTCTCCTGGTGGCGGGCCCCGAGTTGCAGGTGTGAGATGGATTTATGGAATGTGCCCTAGCAGATCGCTGAAAAAGGGGCGTCCAATCCAGACGTGTCGGGATTGGCGGGGGTCTGGAGGTGTCCCCCCCTGGGCGCGGCCCAGACCCACACCTCACAGACCCTGAATTCAGCCTTTCCATGAATGCTCCTGAGAAGTGTGGGTGCAGGGCTCGCCCTGCTCACACGGATATCCAGCCCTGCTGGAGGGATAGCACCGCAGCGTGAGCGCGGTCGTGGGTGGCGGTTTTACGTAGTATCGCGGTCAGGTGGTTCTTGACGGTCTGCTCGCTCACCTCTAGCCTTGCTCCTATCTCCTTGTTGGAGAATCCCTGGGCCACTTGGTGGAGTACCTGGACCTCTCGCGGAGACATGGGACAGGGGGAGGAGTTGACGACAGAGGGGCGCTGGCCCGTCTCCCGAAACCACTTGAGGACGTAGGAGGCCAGCTCTTCGTTGCCCAACAGGGTGTACTGGATGGGGTGTTCGCCCTGGGCCACGCGGCGAATGGCGCTGGCGATGAACTCCCCTGGGGTGTCCTTGGAGATGCAGGCAGCGGCCCCTATCATTATGGCGTTGAATACGTGCTCTGGGGCCTGGGAGCGGGTGAGCAGGATCAGGGCGCCATCCCTGACCAGACTCCGTAGTCTCTTGACCTCCTCTATCTCTCCTGCCGAGGAGAGGGGGAATCCCACCAGCGCCACATCGGGGGAGAGCTCCGCGCTCACCCGGAGCATCTCCTCTGGCGTTGAAGCCTCCCCTACTACCTGGAACCCCTCCACGCCGTCGAGGAAGGACCTCACGTCGCGGCGGAGGTGAGCTTCAGGCTCTCCTATAACCACCCTGATGATGCCCATACCGCTCCCCTCACACCTCTTCTCGTGTTTCCTCTCGCCGAGGCCAACCCATTCTATCATTTACCTCAGGGGGGCCGTTCAAGGGAGATTGCAGGGGGCCAGACACCTGCTCCCATGTCCTCCCAGGGTTGCACCAGACGGTTGTGATGTTAGCAAGCGGCAAAACGAAGGCCCTCTGGAGAGTTCCCCAGAGGGCCGATTCGTATCTGATTCATGGTAGCGGGGGTTGGATTTGAACCAACGACCTTCGGGTTATGAGCCCGACGAGCTGCCACTGCTCCACCCCGCGACGAGGCGCACTCCTGCCCTCACAAGTCACGGACGCAGGCCGTGCATGTTGCCGAACAAGTATGTTCGGCACGGGCCGGGAGGCCCTATGAATAGAGGTTCACGCGCCTGAATGTGGGTCAAGCCCTCGGCCGATTAGTACCGCTAAGCTCAATCCCTTACAGGACTTACACTTGCGGCCTATCAAACAGGTAGTCTACCTGTGGCCTTACTCCTTTCCCTTGCGGGAAGGATGGGAGATCTAATCTTGGGTAGGGCTTCGCGCTTATATGCTTTCAGCGCTTATCCACACCGGACTTGGCTACCCGGCACTGCCCCTGGCGGGACAACCGGCACACCAGAGGTCCGTCCCTCCCGGTCCTCTCGTACTAGGGAGAGCCTCCCTCAAATCTCCTACGCCCGCGACGGATAGAGACCGAACTGTCTCACGACGTTCTGAACCCAGCTCGCGTGCCGCTTTAACCGGCGAACAGCCGGACCCTTGGGACCTACTTCAGCCCCAGGATGCGACGAGCCGACATCGAGGTGTCAAACCTCGCCGTCGATATGAACTCTTGGGCGAGATTAATCTGTTATCCCCAGGGTAGCTTTTATCCGATAAGCCACGGCCCTTCCACACGGGACCGTAGGATCACTTTGCCCGACTTTCGTCCCTGCTCGACTTGTAGGTCTCGCAGTCAAGCCCCCTTATGCCAATACACTCTACAGGTGATTTCCATCCACCTTGAGGGGACCTTTGGGCGCCTCCGTTACACTTTGGGAGGCGACCGCCCCAGTCAAACTGCCCACCTGGCACGGTCCCCCGGCCTATCCGGGGTTAGAGCCAAGGACAGAGAAGAGTGGTATTTCAACGTTGGCTCCATCCCGACTAGCGTCGGAACTTCCTAGCCTCCCACCTATCCTACACATCCCTGACCCCGGTCCAATGCCAAGATACAGTAAAGCTCCATGGGGTCTTTTTGTCCGGTCGCGGGTCACCCGCATCTTCACGGGCCTTGCAATTTCGCCGAGTCCCTCGTTGAGACAGCGCCCAAGTCGTTACGCGATTCATGCGGGTCGGAACTTACCCGACAAGGGGTTTCGCTACCTTAGGACCGTTAGAGTTACGGCCGCCGCTAACCGGGGCTTCGGTTCGGGCCTACGCCTTGCGGCCTCAGCCCTCCCCTTGACCTTCCGGCGCTGGGCAGGTATCAGCTCGTATACGTCGGCTTACGCCTTCTGCACGAACTTGTGTTTTTGGTAAACAGTCGCCTGAGCTTCTTCTCTGCGACCCTGTAACGCCGCGACCGCAAGGGTCTTGACGCCCCAGGGCACTCCTTCTCCCGAAGTTACGGAGCCCTTTTGCCTAGTTCCTTAGCGGGGGTTCGCTCGCACGCCTTGGGACTTTTATCCCGGTCCACCTGTGGCGGTTTTCGGTACGGGCGCTCTCGTAATTAGCCGCGAAGCTTTTCTTGTCGGTGTGGCTTCAGCGAAGTTCCCTCGGCCGTAGCCTCAGTTCCTCACGTGCCTCAGCTCGTAACGCCGGACCGGATTTGCCTAGCCCGGCATGGCCTACACACGAAAACCTGGTAACTCCATCACCAGGCCCCACCTAGCCTCCCGCGTCCCTCCTCGGCATCAAACACTACGAAAGCGGGGACGGAATATT
>JACVQK010000058.1 GCA_015661155.1 Dehalococcoidia bacterium
CTCCAATGAGTGCCAGAATACCTGGCCCAGCATACCGCTTTGCCAAAGAGGCCATGTCCCGATTCTACTCTTGCTCGACACGCAATAGCAAACAGAACCACATACCACGTACCATTGCCATGACGCCATACCAGGTGGTATAATGGGGGATTCCAAGCTAAAGCGTCGCGGAGAATTGCCGTGTTTCTGCTAAAACGGGTCCTATCCCTCATCTCGTCCCTGAATGGAGGGGACTTTCTTGCCTCGGACAGGCCTTTCCATGGCCTCTCCCGTCCAGACCTGGATATGATCCAACGGGTGGCACAGCGTTGATCGGATGAGGACATATGGCTGTAAGCCGTATATATGCTCACACCATCTCGTGACAACCCAAGGTTACAGGCGCTCCTGCTCCAGTTGCCCGCGGGTCTAAGGCAACATATTGAGAGGGTGCGCGAGAAGGCCCTGGAGCTGGCCAAGTTGCACGGCGTCGATACCGTGAAGGCGGAGGTGGCGGCCCTGGCCCACGACCTGGCCCGGGGAATGGAAGAGGATGAGCTGCTCCGAAGAGCCAGAGCCTACGGGCTGACGCTTCATCCCGTGGAGGAGGTGGTGACCTTCCTCCTTCACGGACCAGTGGGAGCGGAGATGCTGCAACGGGAGTGTGGGATAGAAGACGACGAGGTGCTGGAGGCGGTGCGGTGGCACACCACCTTCAACAGGGGAATGGGCCCGGTGGCCAAAGTGGTGTTCCTGGCGGACAAGCTGGAGCCTCACAAGGTGCAGGTCTACCCCTTGCTGGAGGGGGTGGTCAGCCTGGCCAGGGAAGACATGGATGCCGCGCTCCTCACTCTTCTTCAGGAGGAGATCATCTCCATGATAAGGCTAGGGCGGCTGATTCACCCGGCGTCGCTGGAGGGGCGCAACGAGCTGCTGGCGTCGCAGAAGGACTCTCGGCGCTAGCAGGTTGACGAAAAGGGGAGTGCAGGGGGGGCGTAGCCCCCTTGACGGGGGTCTGGGGGTGTCCCCCAGATGCAAACTCCTCCCCCTTCCTGGCCAGGAAGGGGGCTAGGGGGATGGTCGAAGGGGTTTTCAGCAGCCTGCTAAGATCACTCTTTGTGGACTATCTGCTCTGCCAGATAGGCCTGGATTCCCATCTGCTTGATCTGATCGAGCTGGACTTCGATGAGGTCAATGTGCCTTTCCTCATCTTTGAGGATGGATTCCAGTAGCTCTCGGCTGCCGTTGTCTCCCAACTCCGCCGCCTGGCGAATGGCGTCGTTGTACGCCTTCACTGCTCCCGCTTCAGCCGTCCAGTCGTTGGCGAACTGCTTTTGCACATCGGCTCCGATGTGCATCTCTTTCAGGTGGCTGACAATGGGGATACCCTCCAGGAAAAGGATTCTTCCGATCAGTTTCTCGGCGTGTTTCATCTCCTCGATAGCACGCCTCTCGGTCATGTGGTGGAGCCGTTCGTAGCCCCAATTGGCATGCATCTCCGAGTGCACCATGTACTGATTGATTGCAGTCAGCTCATCTGCAAGTAGACCATTGAGGGTTTCCATGACCTTGTCGTTTCCCTTCATCTGTGCCTCCTGCCTTTCCGGGTTTCCGGAAGGCGACTATCTCATGAGAGCAAGGGGAGCAAGCCGAGATTTGTCATCTACAGTCCGCGCCCCTCGTCGCAGGCCCGCCATCTGATGGCATTAGAGTAGCACTGCTCTTTTACCGTGTCAATCTCTTGTGCCCCGCTGGGCGCGGCCCAGACCCACATCTCACAGACCCTCCTTTCTGGGAAGGACAGCCTGCCCGTGAATGCCTCTGAGGAGTGTGGGTGCAGGGCACGCCCTGCTCGTGTATAATGGAAGTGGCTTTGTGGGTACAACAAGGGCCGCCGTGAGCTTGTGGCGGCTATGAACATAAGGAGAGTCTATAGTGCTCAACCTCACGCGGCTCTGGTGCGGAGCGTCCACCCCGGGGGATAACCTGCGCTACGGCGAAGCGCCCAGGGGCGATGGCCCGCCACCCCAGCCCCGAGTGCATCACCGGCCCGTGGTGGTGTGGAACATCAGCCGTCTGTGTAATTTGCACTGCGCCCACTGCTACATCTCGGCCACCACTGTGCCCGATCCCGCGGAGCTGGACACGGAGACCGCCTTTGGCGTCGCTGACCAGCTGGCATCCTACAGCATCCCTGTTTTGCTCCTTTCCGGCGGCGAGCCCATGGCCCGGCCGGACATTCTGCAGGTGGCCCGGCACGCCACCGCCGGGGGCTTGCGGGTCGGCCTCTCCACCAATGGGACCCTGCTGACCACCGGGGTGGTGAAGCAGCTCAAGAAGGCCGGTGTCGCCTACGTCGGCATCTCCATTGACGGCCCGGAGGCGGTGAACGACAAGTTCCGGGGTAGCCTCGGGGCCTTCAGCCAGGCCCTGGCGGGAATTCGCAATGCCAGGGCGGAGGGGTTTCGGGTGAGCCTCCGCTTCACCCTGACCCGCTACAACCACGAGTACCTGGGTGAAGTGTTTGACCTGGTGGAGCGAGAGGGCATCCCCCGGGTGTGTATCTACCACCTGGCCTACGCCGGGCGGGGTGCCCGTATCAGCGAGCGCGCCGACCTCTCCCCCGAGGAGACCCGGGCCGCGATAGACCTTTGCCTGGAGCGAACGGAGTATCTCCACCAGAAGGGCCTGGACACCGAGGTGCTGACGGTGGACAACCACTCCGATGCCGCCTATCTGGCCCTGCGGCTGGCAAAGGAGCGGCCCCAACAGGCTGAAGAGGTGCTGCCCCTGCTGTCCCTCAACGGCGGCAACGCCTCTGGAATAGGCATTGGGTCCATTGGGCCCCATGGCGATGTCCACGCCGACCAGTTCTCCCATCATCGCTCCTTTGGCAGCGTGGTGGAGCGGCCCTTCAGCGTTATCTGGGAAGACACGTCCCATCCGATAATGGCGGGTCTCAAGGCCAAGCCACGCCCCCTGGAGGGCCGTTGCGCCGTATGTCCTGCCCTCTCCCTGTGCAACGGCAACCTTCGGGTCCGGGCGGAGACGGCCACGGGTAACATGTGGGCCCCGGACCCCGCCTGCTATCTCACCGACCGAGAGCTACAGACGGTCGGGGGGGTGCTGCGTGGTATCTGAGCGCCCGGCCGCCCATTCACCCGCCCATCCCGGAATGTCCTTCGACTACTCCAAGGGTCCCGTCGTCCTCTTCTATGAGATCACCAAGGCCTGTGCCTTGTCATGCCGCCACTGCCGTGCCCACGCCCAGCCCAAGCGACACCCCTCGGAGCTGACGACCCAGGAGTCTATGGCCCTGGTGGACGAGATTGGCCGGTTTAGCCCCAAGCCCATCCTGATCATCTCCGGCGGAGACCCGCTGATGCGCCGTGACCTCTTCGAGGTGGCGGCCTACGCGGTCTCCCAGGGGGTGCGGACCTCCCTCTCTCCCAGCGTTACCGCCCTGGTGACTCCCAAGAACCTGGCCCGGGTCTACCAGGCAGGGGTGAGGCACATCTCCTTCAGCCTGGACGGGGCTACACCAGAGGTGCACGACGGCTTCCGTGGGGTGGCGGGCGCTTTTGACCGAACCCTGGGGGCTATAGGCGCAGCCAGGGACGCGGGCCTGACGGTGCAGCTCAACACCACGGTGAGCCGGTGGAACTCAAACCAACTAGAAGCCCTGGCCGAGGTCGTGGCCCGCTCAGGGGCGGTTCTGTGGGACGTGTTCTTCATGGTCCCCACGGGACGGGCCCAGGCGGAGGAGGTGCTCTCGGCGGAGGAGCATGAGAAGGTCTTCCAGTGGCTTCACCACCTGTCCCGCACCTCCACTTTGAGTGTCAAGACTACCATGGGGCAGCCCTTTCGACGGGTCATGCTCCAGCAGGCGGCGAAGGACGGTGTGGAGGTGGACTCCGTCCCCTCAGCCAATGATGGCAAGGGGATATGCTTCATCTCCCACGTGGGGGAGATATTCCCCAGCGGGTTCCTGCCCCTGGAGTGTGGCAATGTGCGCACCGACTCCCTGGTGGAGGTGTACCGCACGCACCCGGTGTTCCGGGCGCTCCGGGACCCGGACGCTCTGAAGGGAAAGTGCGGGAGGTGCGGCTTCCGGGTTGTCTGCGGGGGCTGTCGGGCGAGGGCCTACGGCTTCACCGGCGACTACCTGGAGGCCGAGCCGTGCTGCGCCTACGTGGAGGCCGCGACGGGGGGCGTTGGCGCTGCCGCCGCCTCTTAAGGGGGGTGCCTGCTCCCCCCGCTCACCCTGAGCTTGTCGAAGGGTCATTCTGAGCCAAGCGAAGAATCTAAGGGGGTGTTTCCAAAGGGAGGCGCTGCATTGCGAACCGTGTACCCCCTCTCTGACTCTCCCCCGTTGCACGGGGGAGAGGAATCCCTTCCCCCGCTTGCGGGGGAAGGTCAGGATGGGGGGAGCGAGGCCACAAGTGGCAGGCGACGTGGTGGCCCGGCCTCACCTCGAAGCGGAAGCGAAATGGACGACTGCAAGTGTTTCGCAGGCGATACTCAACTAAATGAAGTTAATGCGAAAAAAGGAATTCGCTAACCACATACATTAAAGCAGCAAGACCATATAACACTGCCAAATATACGCAAACTAACCACTCCTTGTATTTGATTATGGTAAAAACTCCGACAAGGAAAGATAGCAGACCAGCGAGAGAAGGCGTGACAGAGAATATTACAACTAAGAGTGTTACAACTAAAGGATTATCACTAATATCATCAGCATCCCACCCTCTGACAGCTGCAATAAGGAGTGAAAGCGCCATCAGCGCAACAAGAGCGATGGCAAGCCCCACTGACCATTTACCCGCGAGTGTTCTCGGCATAAGACCTCCTTGTATGACATGCTCCAGAGCCTGCAACAGCGCGAATGTACGCCGCCCTTGTATGCCTGTCAGCCCTTAGCGTCCTGGTCTCGTTCTGTTGCAGGAGGGGGGCAAAGCTCTGTATGCGCTCCTTGAGCCGCTCGGTGAGGCCAAGCAAGTCGTCGAGGCTCATACTTCTACCTCCGGAACAGTTCGATTCACGGGCAGTCTAATAGACATAACCTGGGTGGTCAAAGCGGCGACGAGCTGGGCTGACGCTCCTGTCGCTAGCGTACCATCACCAGTAGCATCTTGAACCGCTCCAGAGCTTGCACAGCGTGCGGGTGGTTGGCGGGCATCATCATGACCTCGCCCTGCCTTACCATGTGGGCAGTGCCCGAGACGGTAATCTTGCCTTTGCCCTCTACCACATATACGAGGGCATCGTAAGGGGTTGTGTGTTCGCTAAGGCCCTGCCCGCTATCGAATGCAAACAGGGTGACCGTTCCGGCACTTTTATGAACCAGAGTCCTGCTTACAATCGCTTGCTCCTGGTATTCCACAAGGGTCGAAAGAGGCGTCGCACCGCCAGCCAATGGATTAGCGATTTCCGGCTGCTCTTTACTGCTCACATCGCCTCCGAAGCCGTTTGATTCACGGGTAGTCTAATACACGTAACCTGGGCTGTCAAACCCGTCTTTCCGTGTTATCATAGTAAGTAAGCATTCCAGGAGGTGAACATGACAGCGGAAGTAGGAGACAAGGCGCCTGACTTCACCCTCCGCTCCCAGACGGGGGATGAGGTAACCCTGAGCCAGTACCTGGGGAAAAAGTGGGTGGTGCTTCAGACCCACGTTCTGTCCTTCACCGGCGGTTGAACCCGCCAGTGCTCCGCGTTCCGGCAGGAGAACGGCCGGTACGAGGAGAAGAATGCCCAGGTTCTGGGCATGAGCGTGGATAGCTCCGCAGTGCAGAAGGCTTTTGCTGACAGCCTGGGTGGTGTTCCCTATCCCATACTGGCGGACTTCCATCCCAAGGGCCGCGTGTCTCAGCTCTACGACATCTACAACGAGGAGCGGGGCACCACCAGGCGGGCGGTGATCATAGTAGACAAAGAGGGCGTGATAAGGTTCAAGAGGCTATATACCCAGGGCATTCCAGACCCCCAGGAGATTCTGGCGGAGCTGGACAAGCTGGGCGGTGCATCTTAGGGCTAGCACTTCCTTGTGAAGAAGCGCGGTATGAAAAGCCGCTCATATGGTTCGAGGGGCTTGCTTGTTATTATGCGTCCCAAGCAACAAGGCCCCCAGTGGGGGCCTTGGTTTGCCTGCCGCCACAAGAACGACCAGCAGCTCTACAACGAAGGCATTGAGCTAGAAGCCTTTGAAGCGGAACGGGCCCAGATTACAAGGAAAGCAGTTCAATAAGCCTGGATGCCATGATGCACTAGTATCCCAGTGAACGCCTCGCTGGTGTGCAGGGCTCGCCCTGGTCAATGTTGGGTATCTCCGTCGCGTCTTGGCGTCTCCAACCGCTCCAGTGTCCCTTTCCAGTGGCACATAAACAGAGAGGCCCAGTCATTTGACTGGGCCTCTCTGTTGCCGCCTCTGCTCTCGGCGTCCGCTACTTGTGAATCTGGACGTTGCCGCCCGTCAGCTTGCCGTCGCCGTTCAAGAGGGTGCCATCCACCCACATCTTGAAGATGTCATTCCTTCCAGGCTCGCCGTTGTCCTCCACATAGACCACGAACTCACGCCCGTCTTCCAGGACTCCAGCGAACCAGCCCTTCTTCAAGTCGGACGAGACCGCCACCGCCGTCATGGTGTGAGCGTGCAGGTTCACCGAGCCGTTCTGGTACTGTAGCTCACCCTTCACCGTCACGCCGTCATTGGACTGGACATTGAACCCACCACGGCCATTGTTGCCGAAGCGCAGCACCCCTCCGGTGATCTTCCCGATGCCGCTAATAAAGGTCACCGTCAGGCTGTCGCAGCCATTGCCGAGGTCGTCGTCCGTCACGCAGACCGTGATGGTCTGATTGCCCGCTACCACGTACTGGTGGCTGCCCGTGACGGGCGAGGCCACAGTTGCACTGCCGGTGTCTGCGGGGCTTCCGTCGCCCCAGTCGATACTGTAAGTCCAGGTGTCCTTGGTGCCTGGGTCGGTAAAGGACGCGCTGACGTTCACCAGGGTGCCGAAGGGCAGGGTCTGGTCCGCCCCGGCATTCACCACCGGCGCCACGTTGTTTACGGTCACCTGCACATCGTCCGAGGCGGTGCCGCCGTTACCGTCGTTCACGGTGACTCGCAGAGCGTAGACTCCATCATCCAGGGCGCTGAAGGTGGGATTGGCCACCGTAGAGGAGGAGAGGGTGATGGCCGAGCCGGTGAAACTCACCACCGTCCAGTTGAAGGTCAGCGTGTTGTTGTCCGGGTCGGAGGAGGCGCTGGCATCCAGTTGCACCGTAGCCCCCTCGTTCACCACCTGGTCGGGCCCGGCGTTGGCCACGGGCGGCCGGTTGATGATGAAGGCCGAGACGGTGGTCCGCGCCTCGCAGCTCACGAAGACGTCGAAGAAGGAGGGGCCGATGACGTTCATGCCCGGCGGCGGCACGATCGCCACCCGGTAGTTGCCCACGAAGAGGTTTGCGAAGTTGTAGGAGCCGGTGTTGGTGATAAGCGACGCAACGGGCACAGTGCTACCCCCAATGAGCAGCCTGGAGAGGTTGACCTGGAGCGGGTCGGGGAAGGGGCCGCCTCCGCTGTGCTGGATCGTCCCGGCGATGGAGCCCTGCCCGAAGGTGAGGGCGTTGATGTAGACGCCAGTGTCGCTCCCGCTCAGCTTCTGGAGGCGATAGTGCACGTTGATCTGGGGGATCACCAGTTGCCAGCGGCCTGCAACGCCGGCCATGCTGAGGGTGAAATCGATGATTCCCGGTGGATTGGGCGCCGCGAGGTTCTGCGAGACCTGGTTGCCCGCCGAGTCAATGAGGTTGGCCGTCCCGGCGATGATGAGGGCCGCCTGCGGCAGCGGCGTACCCTGGTTGAAGACCCGGATGGACGGGGTCTCCCCAGAGCCCACGACGACGAGGAATCCAGGACTTATGCCGTCAACAAGGGTAGTAGGCCCTGGATTCCTCACCCCGATTGCATCGGGATTCGGAATGACATGGGGAGCGCTGCGCTGCGTTCGGAATGACAGGCTTCGGGGCGCTGAGGGTGAGCGGGAAGGAAGAGCCACCGCTCGTCCCGAGCCTGTCGAAGGATACGAGCGGTGGCGGGGCACTGGCAACTATGTCAGTGTGTTTTCTCAATGACCCAGAAAGAGGCCCCAACGTGGGATTGCCTCGAAAGCCCTTTGGCCTTAGAATGCCCCTGTGGTCAGACAGCCTCGAAGGAGGAAGGCGTATCCCAGGAACCGCTTCGCAGAGGGCGACCACGCCCTTCTGATCGACAGGCGGGGGCGGCGCTACTTCATCTCCCTGTCGGCGGAGAAGAGCTTCCATACCCATCTGGGGGTGGTGCCTCACGCCGACATCATCGGCCAGGAGATAGGGGCCCGGGTGCACACTGCCACGGGTCACGAGCTTCTAGCCCTCTCTCCCACCCTGGGCGATTTTGTTCAGGAGATGCCCCACCCTACTCAGGTCGTGTACGCTAAAGACCTGGGGGCTATCCTCATGTACGGGGACATCTTCCCCGGCGCCGTGGTGCTGGAGGCTGGCCTGGGCTCCGGGGCCCTGACCATGGCCCTCCTCAGGGCCGTGGGAGTGAAGGGCAGGGTCATCTCCTACGAGGTGCGGCCAGAGTTTGTGGAGAAGGCCCGAAAGAATATCGAAACCCTTAACCCAGACCCGAAAAACCTGGAGATAAAGATAAAAGACGTCTATCAGGGCATCGATGAGACGGGGCTGGACCGGATAGTCCTGGATGTTCCCGAGCCCTGGCATGTCGTTCCCGCGGCTGCCCAGGCCCTGGTGCCCGGGGGGGTATTCCTCAGTTTTCTTCCCACCGTGCTCCAGATTCACCATCTCCAGGAGGCCCTGTGGGAGAGTCGGCACTTCGACCTGATGGAGACCATAGAGGTGCTGGTCAGGCCGTGGTCGGTTACCCGTCGCAGTGTAAGGCCGGTGCACCGCATGGTGGCTCACACGGGGTTCATCACCATCGCCCGGAGGTGCGCTCTCAGGGAAGGGCCGGGCTGGGACGAGGATGAGCCGGGGGTGAGCCGTGGCCCTGAAGTGGAGGGAGATGGCGTGCCGGGGGAGATGGGCCTGAGCCCCGGCGGGTGAGAGGGATGGGCTTAGCCCTGGTTGCGTAGGTTCGCGTGCACGAGGTTCGCAACAGGCCCGCTCACCCTGTGCGCAGCCGAAGGGTGAAAATAGCGTCGCCCACTGTCCTTCCGAACGCAGCGCAGCGAAGTGAGGAATCTAGGGCCTTCCATCCTTGCTAACGGCATAAGTCCTAGATTCCTCGTCGTCCCGACAAGTCGGGACTCACTCGGAATGACATATGGGCGGCTTTTCATACAGCGCCTTTTAGCGAGTAAGTGCTAGCTCTCCTCTCCAGAGGGCCAAAGCTCCTCCCACTCCCAGGAGAGGTGAGGATAGCGGGCGCTCATGAGGTCCAGGTGCTCCCTGGATAGAAGGGGGGCCTGGGGGAGGTGTCTGCCAGCCCGTATGCCTCGCTTCAAAGGGTTGTCTGGGGTAAAACCAAAGAGCTCCATGTCCCCGTCCATGCCTTTGGCCTGGGCCAGCACCTTGAAGTCGCCCATGTTCCCGGGCTTCACCAGCTCTAGCAAGGCCATGCGATTGGTGTCCCGTTCCCTCTGGGACAGCGGCCTCTCATGGAGGGAGCTAAGGAAAGAGGCGAACCCCAGGTTGTGGAGGAACTGTCGCTGTGTGGCAAAACCCACGACACTCAGCCTGTGCTGCTCCCCCGAACGCATCAGGGAGGTGAAGTCCACGTCCGCGGTGATGTCCTGCTGACCTGGCCGGTGGTAGGGATTGCTCTGCCGGATGTGCCTGTAGTAGCAGCGCAGGGTGCCGCGGCGGAGCTGCGGCGAGTACAGCTCCGGGGCCAGACCGCCGTAGTCGA
>JACVQK010000059.1 GCA_015661155.1 Dehalococcoidia bacterium
CTGGCATAAACCCCCGGCTCATCGTCACCTCCATCACCCCCTTCGGGCAGACCGGCCCCTACCGGGACTACAAGGCCACGGATCTCATATCCTTTCACATGGGAGGGGTAGGCTACAGCACTCCCGGCGACATAGATGACCCGGAGAACCAGCCCCCTCTGAGAGCGCCGGGCCACGAGGCGGACGCCATGGCTGGGATAACCGGGGCCTCGGCCACCATGTGCGCCCTGATGGCTAGAGACTTCACCGGCCGGGGCGAGCACGTGGACGTCTCGGAGCAGGAGCCCATGGCAAGGGTCATGAGCTCGGATATCAGTTCTCATATTAACCGGGGGCAGACCCCCACCAGGATAGCGAGCCTGGGCCGCGCCGTCGCTGGCAGGAAGCCCCTCATGGCCAAGGACGGCTACTATACCATTCAGCCCGATAGGAGCGACAGGACCTGGGAGGCCATGGTGAAGGCGATGGGCAACCCAGAGTGGGCGGAGATGGAGATGTTCAAAGACCGCGAGGCCCGCAGAGACAACATGGATGTCGTCATCCCCCTCATCGAGGAGTGGTCCAAGAGCTACACCCGGGACGAGCTCTACCAGCTCCTTCAGGTGGGAGGCCACATCCCCTATCTGGCCGTTAACAGCATCGAGGACGCGCTGGCCCATCCCCACTATGTAGAGCGGGGCACCTTCGTAGAGATGGACCACCCTCAGATAGGCAACTTCAAGGCTCCAGGCCCTCCCTACAGATTCCCCGTCTCCCCATGGCGCATAGAGCGCCCCGCTCCAATGCTGGGGCAGCACAACAGGGAGGTCATCTGTGACAGGCTGGGGTACTCCAGGGAGGACCTGGTCAAGATGCGCCAGCTCGGCGTCATCTGAGCCGTACATGAGAGGGACACGTTCTGGTGTTGCATCAGGCTATTGCTGTTAGGGCAATATACGGGGGTGCAGGGGGCGGAGCCCCCGCCGGGGGTCTGGGGTGTCCCCCAGACTGGGCTTCGCCCAGACCCAAACCTTACGAGATGTAGAACATGGTTAGACCAGGGCAGCAACAGCTTCAATATGGGTGCAGGGCGAGGGTTTTTGGGGTAGCTCCATGAGCACTGTCTTGGTCAAGAAAGAGGAGGAGCGACGATGAGCAGACTGCCGCTGGAGGGGATCAGAGTAGCCGACTTCACCCTGCAGTACCAGGGGCCCTACGCGACCATGATGCTGGCGCACATGGGCGCTGAGGTCATAAAGATAGAGAGCGAAACCGCCCCCCAACAGGAGGGCCACGACACCGCCGGCTTCCAGAGGAACAACGCCAGCAAGAGGAGCCTGGCCCTTAACGTGAAGGACCCCCGGGGCCTGAAGGCGGCCAGGGACCTGGTGAAGATCAGCGACGTGTTCATAGAGAACTACGGTATGGGGGTCGTGGAGCGCCTGGGGCTGGGCTACGAAGACCTGCGGAAGGTGAAACCCGACATCATCATGGTGTCCAGCCAGATGCTGGGGCGTACCGGGCCCTTCAAGGACGCCATAGGCCTCTGGACCCAGGTCCAGAACTTCGCCGCCCAGTCCTCTCTTGCCGGCTATAAAGGCCGCGGGCCGGGAATAGTGGGAGGCATGTGGGCGGATGCCCTCGCGGGCATGCTCCTCTTCTTTACGGTGCTGACCGCCCTTCGTCACCGTAACAAGACGGGACAGGGCCAGTACGTCGAGGTCTCCATGGCGGAAAACCTCATGGCCGCCATGCCAGAGCCGTTCATGGACTGCGCCGCAAACGGACGGAACAATGGGCCCCAGGAGAACCGGGAGGCAGCCCTGGCTCCCCACGGCGTCTACCGGTCCCAGGGCTTCGACAAGTGGGTGGCCATCGCCGTCACCAGTGAGGAGGAGTGGAGCGCTTTCTGCAAGGCCACAGGCCATCCGGAGTGGGCAAAGGATGAGCGCTTTGCCGACGCCCTGAGCCGGTGGCACCACCAGGAGGAGTTGGACAGGCTCGTCACCCAGTGGACCCTGGAGCGTACCGACTACGAGGCCATGCACATCCTGCAGAAGGCCGGAGTGCCCGCGGGCCCCATTCTGGACGCCGCGGGAATGGTGAGCGACCCCCATCTGAACCAGCGGGGCTTCTTCGTACCCCTGGGAGAGATGGAGGGAAGACCCTACACTCATGTGGCCCATCCGTGGCGCTCAAGCGGCGTCCCGCAGCCCTTCTACAAGCTGCTTCCACCCAGGGGTGGGGACAACAGCTACGTCCTGGGCAAGCTCCTGGGCATGTCGGAGGCGGAGATCGCCCGCCTGGAGAAGGACAAGGTGCTGGCCTGAGGCTCCAGACTCTCCTGATCCGTGGACAGGTGGTTGGGGAGAGCCTGCGGGAGTATGTAGGAGGCTGATTTGCAAGCCTCCGTAACCCATGTATTGAGGGGAGCACGGGGGCTTGACATACTTCACACTGACGCATATTATTAGGCAGGTTTGTTCCATCGGAGCGAAGACGCCGCAGGCTCCCGCTGGGGAGAGCGGCGGCAAGTAAGGCAGAAAAGGGGGGCTTGTCGAGATGAAGAGGGACTTGTCGGTAAGGGGTATTTTGGTAGCGGTGCTCCTTCTGGTGGTGGCCCTGAGCGCCGGCACGGCGCTGGCTGAGCGCCAGGGGGCGCCTCCGTCCCAGCAATCTCTGGAGAGGAAAGAGGGCGCCAGCATAGTCACGAACAAGATCTGTCTGGCCCCTACTCCTGCGACCACAACTCCAAAGGCCGCGGCCGTGCCTGCCGCGTTGACCGTCTGGGGCTCCGGCTGGGCCCCCAAAGAGCTGATACTGCTCTCGGTGATAAGGGACTCGGACAATGTCATGATCTGGTACTCGGGCGCGGTCAACGCGGCAGGCGCAACGGAGATAGCCTTCAGCGTGCTGGCCCCCGGGACCTACAGTGCCACGGAGCTGCGCCCCATGGCTCCTGCTCCGGGGATATACACCCTGGAAGCCCTGGGAACCTCGGGCCGCCTGGCCTCCTCTCCCATAGTCTTCGTGGCGCCCGGGACCAAGTGCCCCTAGACCTGGAATTGGGATAAGAGCTCCTCGATAAGCGTTTGTGAGCGATAAGAAGCAATGGGCAGAGGCGCGTACGCGCCTCTGCCCATTGCTGTCAGTGGTCTGAGAGGGCCAGCGCGAGGTGGGGCCCTCTTGCCGCTCATATGGTTCGACAGGCTCACCATGAGCGGAGAGATGAATACCGCTCACCCTGTAGGGGCGATTCACGAATCGCCCCTACAGAAAGGCGGAGCGGCAAGACGCATCGGTTCCTTACGTCGCTCATATGGTTCGACAAGCTCACCATGAGCGTGGGCTATATCCGCTCACCCTGGGCCACCCTGTCATTCTGAGCGTTGTTGCCCATATGTCATTCCGAGGAGCGGAGCGACGAGGAATCCAGGAGGCTGGTGAAAAAGGGGAGTACAGAGGGGCGAAGCCCCTTTGACGGGGGTCTGGGGGTGTCCCCCAGATAACAAAGCCCTGCTGGGACTCATGCCGTTAAAATGATAGGCCCTGGATTCCTCACTTTGCTGCGCTGCGTTCGGAATGACATGGGGAGCGCTGCGTCCGGAATGACGTACAGCTATCTGCCACCCTGAGCTTGTGGAAGGCCATACCGAGCGGCAGGCCCTCTGCGCGTGGCGCCTCTAAATCACCCTGAAGGGCTTGCTGGACTCGGAGGCGGCCGCCCTGGTGACCTGCACCTTCCTGATACGCGGCCCCAGGGTGGAGAGCACCCTGACTCTCAGGCCATCCACCTCCACCTCGTCCCCGGAGTTGGGAATCCTGCCAAAGTGCTGGTACAGCAATCCCCCCAGGGTATCAAACCCCTCTCCCTGTAGATTGACGGCAAAGACCTCATTGACCTCTTCCAGGGAGATGCGGGCGTCCATGACGGCCTCGTTGTCGCTCACCATCTCCCTCAGGGACTCCCCCACTTCGAACTCGTCCTCGATCTCTCCCACTATATTCTCCAGTATGTCCTCGATGGTAACCAGCCCTGCCACGCCTCCGTACTCGTCCACCACAATGGCGATCTGGATGTGCCTCTCCTGGAAATCCCTCAGCAGGTCGTCAAGGCGCCGGGAGTCGGGAATGAAGAGAGGAGGTCGGGCGATGCTGGCCAGGTCCACTTGGGTGGCCCCAGTGGCCAGGTGGCGAAGCAGGTCTCGGGAGTGGACCACACCGACCACGCTGTCCACACTCTCCTCGTAGATGGGGATACGGCTGTGCCCGCTGTCCCACATCAGCTCCGCGATTCTCTTTAGCGGCGTTGTGGCCTCGGCGGCCACGATGTCCATCCGGGGGACCATGATCTCCCGGGCTGTGGTTTCATCCATCTCCATTATAGAGGTGATCATCCTGCGCTCCCGGGGCGCGATCTCTTCCTCATCTGGGGCCTCGGGGAAATCCCCATAGGGATAGCCGTTTGGAGCATCAGGGGATTCAGGGTTTCCCGGAGCGCCGGGTTTTCCCCTGGAGAAGGCCGCCGCGACGGAGTTCTGTAGCCAGGAGAGGGGGACTGCCAGCAGAGCCAGGGGCCAGAGGAGAAACAGGAGGAGGCGCGCCCTGGCTCCCCAGCGGCTTCCCACGCCTGCCGACAGGCCCTGAATCAGCACCAGGGACAGCAGGACGCCCCCGGTGCCCAGGGCCACAAGCCCCACGCGAGGGGTGAGGGTCATGAGCAGGGCCATTCCCGATGCGACGGTCGAACCTGTCAGGCCCACCCTCATCATGGCTCGAAGGCCGCTGTCTCGCAAGATGGGCAGCGCCTCTCGATGGGGGGGTTCTCTTCCCTCCCCTGGGCTTTCCCGAAGCCAGGATAGTAGATACCCCTCCCCCGCGGACAGCACAGCCCACAGGCCCAGGGACAGGCCCAGGGCCACGGCCGCTAACGAGCTATCGGCGTCCAATACATGCCACCTCCTCATGAGACCCAGACCATGCCCCGGCCATAAGGGCAGATTGGCTATGGGTCTTGTACATCGCTCTCCCTCTTCTGAAGTCCTCCCGTGGACACCACCCTGGCGGGGGCTCCCACCACCGTCGCACCGGCGGGCACATCCCTGTTTACCACAGACCCGGCCCCGGTGATGGCCCCAGCGCCGACGCGCACCGGCGCCACCAGCATGGAGTCGCTCCCTATGAAAGCCCCCTCCTCGATGATGGTCTCGTTCTTATTCACCCCATCGAAGTTGCAGGTGACGGTTCCCGCTCCTATGTTGACCTCCGGGCCTACCCAGGCGTCTCCCACGTAGCTGAAATGGCCCACCTTGGTGCCCCTGCCCAGGCGGCTCTTCTTCACCTCGGAGAAGTTGCCTATGTGCACCTCTCTCTCGATGTAGCTCTCGGGACGGATGTGGCTGTAGGGGCCTACGTCCACCCCCTCCTCCAGGACAGCCCCCTCTATCACCGAGGAGAGGACGCGGCAACGGTCGGCGATGACGGAATCGGCGACTATGGAGCCGGGGCCTATGTGACAGGTGCGCCCTATCCTGGTCTTGCCCCGCAGAAAGGTGTTGGGGTAGATGACGGTGTCCGGCTCAAGCTCCACGCCCATGTCTATGAAGGCCGGCTCCATGATGGTGACACCCCTCAGGAGCCACCCCCGGTTCACCCGCCGCTGCATGACCTCTCTGGCCGTGGCTAGCTGGACGCCGTCGTTCACCCCCAGGCCCTCTCCCGGGTCCTCCAGGGTCAGCGAGCTCACCTCATGGCCCTGGGCCGTGGCCAGGGCTACCAGGCCTGTTATATACACCTCTCCCTTGGAAGATGGGGATAGCTCCTCCAGGGCGGACCACAGCCACGGAGACCTGAAGCAGTAGACGCCCACGTTGATCTCCGGGGTGCTTGCCTCTTTCTCCCTCATCTCCGCCTCCTCCACTATGGCCACCACATCGCCCTTCTCTCCCCGAACCACCCGCCCCAGCCCCCTGACGGGGCCTCCCGTGGATGTCAGCAAAGTGAGACAGCCCTGGGTGGACTCGTGGTGACGCGTCATGGCGGAGATGGTGAGAGATGTGACCAGGGGCACATCTCCGTTGATGACCAGGATGTTGCCGCGATAGCTTCCCAGCAGGGCCTTGGCCTGGAGGAGGGCGTGGCCCGTCCCCAGGGGCTCGGCCTGCTCCACCAGGGTGGCGTAGCGCCCCACGACGCCGCATACGTCAGGAGAGTTGGGAGGCACAATAGCCACCAGGTCATGGAGTCCGGCATCCCTGAGGGCGTCTGCCACCAGGCCCACCATCTCCCGTCCGCAGATGGGCTGGAGGACCTTGGGCATGCTGGACTTCATCCGAGTTCCCCTACCCGCGGCCAGTATTATCGCACACCAGCTATCCACTTTCGCACCAACAGCAAAGGGCAACCCTTCGCCTGCCACTAGACCAGGCTATGAGCTACCCTTTCAAGAAAGGTCTGGGCAGGAACGCATCCTGAGGGAAGGATACACCGCAAAATGTGGGATGTCAAGGACGGTGTGCATCGCAAAACGTAGCCACATTCCAGGAGTCACGGGGAATTCGTAGCAAGACCCCAGGGGCAAGGAAGGGGCCGAGAGCACCAGGAGTGATTCATGCAATCTGCTATGATATAATGCCTGGCGGAGAGGTGGCCGAGAGGCTTATGGCGCCGCTCTCGAAAAGCGGTATCCCCTCTGGGGATCGTGGGTTCAAATCCCACTCTCTCCGCCAACGTGTCTCACGGACCACAGCGAGTTGTGGCGACCTGGAGAGGTGCTGGAGTGGTCGAACAGGCGCGACTGGAAATCGCGTAGGGGAGCAATCCTCTCGTGGGTTCGAATCCCACCCTCTCCGCCATTCAAGGGGGGAACGCCCTCTCTGTGACTAACGGCATTGGGAATGTACTCAGGGAGCCAGAGTTGCGTCAGGCTATTGGAGCAATACGTGGGGGTGCAGGGGGCGAAGCCCCCGCCGGGGGTCTGGGGGTGTCCCCCACTGGGCGTTGCCCAGACCCACATCTCACAAACCCTGATTTCAGTCTGTCCATGAATGTCTCTGAAGAGTGTGGGGGCAGGGCGAGCCCTGCCCCCACTCCTGCAGGAGAGGGGGTCAGGGGGTGAGGTATATGCTCTTGGAGAGGATGAGCTTAATGCATCGTCATTTAGTTGAAGCGTCATTACAGATGATGTGGCGACTGAAGAGGGTGTCGTCTCTCCCGATAAAGGCGGCCATGGTGATTGCCCTTCTCGGCGGGCTTCTGTCCTGCACCTCGGAGAGGGCGTCTCCGGTATCTCCAGCCACGGTCGGAGAGACGCCCGTGCCCCAGGGAGAGAGACTGAGGGTGGCGACCACCACGAACCTCTACGATACCGGCCTGTGGGACTACCTGGAGCCGATGTTCAAGAGCAGGTACGGTGTGGAGCTGGACATAATATCCGGCGGAACAGGCAAGGTCCTGGAGTACGGCAGAAGTGGCGATGTGGATGTCCTCACCATCCATGACAAGGTGCAAGAGGAGCAGTTCATAGCCGAGGGATACGGCACCCAACGGTACGGGTTTGCATATAACTACCTCAACATTGTGGGGCCAGAGGGAGACCCGGCGGGGATACGGGGCATGAACCCCGTGGAGGCGTTCCAGGAGCTGATGAAGGGTGGCCTGGCCACTTCCGGGTCGGTCAAGTTCGTCTCCAGGGGAGATGGCTCAGGAATCCACAATAGGGAAAAGGATACATGGAGCACGGCGGGCTACGAGTACGAAACGGTGAGGACGTCCGGACCGTGGTATGTGGAGGCGGGGAGCGGGATGGGGTCCACCCTGGTGCTGGCCAATGAGAAATCGGCCTACACCCTGACCGATACGGGCACCTACCTGGCATCCCGGGCAGACCTGAGCCTCGTCCCCCTGGTGGAGCGGGGAGGCGCGCTCCTGAACGTGTATTCCGCCATCCCCGTAAACCCGAAGATGCACTCCCAGGCCCAGGCGGCCATGACAAACAACTTCGTGC
>JACVQK010000008.1:0-15061 GCA_015661155.1 Dehalococcoidia bacterium
AGGCGCTCTATGCGGCCCACAGCCTCCCGATAGGACTCCTCCACGTCTCCGCCGTCCAGGTGGACGTGGCTCACCACCTTTATCTTGTGCCGCACGTGGTCGAAGACCAGCAGGGTGTCCACAAACAGGAACAGGGCCTCGGGGAGACCCAGGGGGTCTTTCGGAGGGGATGGAACCCGCTCGAAGTAGCGAACGGCGTCGTAGGAGAGATAGCCGACGCCACCGCCGATAAAGCGGGGCAGCCCTGGGATCACCACCGGGGTGTACTTGCTCAGCTCCTCCTGCACCAGCGAGAGGGGGTCTAGTTCGCCCTGGGGCTGTCCAGGCCCCGTTTTGACCGCGTGGAACGGCTCTGTGCCGATGAAGCTGTACCGGGCCAGGCGCTCTCCGCCCTCCACGCTCTCCAGGAGGAAGGAGTAGGGGGGCTGGGCCACCTTGAGGTACGCGGAGACGGGGGTCTCCAGGTCGGCGTTGAGCTCCCGGTACAGGGGGACCAGGTTGCCCTTGGAGGCCAGGGCCTTTACCTCTTCGAGGGATGGATAGTACGTGCTCACGCTACTCCTTCAACAAAGATATCCACAAAACCCTCACCCCCTGTGTCCCCCTCTCCCTTGCCAAGGGAGAGGGGCAGGGCACGCCCTGCACCCACACTCAACTGCCGCTGCCCTGGTCTGACCATGTTCTACGGTTCGTGAGGTGTGGGTCTGGGCCAAGCCCAGTCTGGAGGACATACCCAGACCCCCGCCAAAGGGCTTCGCCCCTCTGCACTCCCTTTTTTCAACATCCTGCTGTGCAAACCACCCCCAAGTATAGCACCCAGAGTGTAACGGGTCAGGACATATGGGACAATACCTCCCTCTCTTCTCACCGGGTGTTGGAAGAACCCTTTCGACCATCCCCCTATCCCCCTTCCTGGCCAGGAAGGGGGTACAATTTGAATTTGGGGGACACCCCCAAACCCCCGGCAAAGGGGCTGCGCCCCTCTGCACTCCCCCTCTTTCATCAGCCTATTTGCGTATCTGATGCCCCCCACCAGGGCACGCCCTGCCTGCCGTATGCTATACTCTTAGCCACAAAAGGCATGGGAGAAAGCAGAGTGCGCACACTACGCCTGGCCATGGCCCAGATCAACACCACCGTGGGCGACCTGGAGGGCAACACCGCCAGGGTCCTGGAATACATCCAGCGAGCTAAGGCTCAGGAAGCCGACCTGGTGGCCTTCCCGGAGATGGTCCTCACCGGCTACCCCCCGGAGGACCTGCTGTTCAAGCCCTCCTTCATCCAGGCCAACATCCAGAGGATGGATGAGGTGGTGGCCCACTCCCAGGGCATCACCGTGGTGGTGGGCTTCGTGGACTCCCGAGGGGACATCCACAACGCCGCCGCCGTGGCCCGCGACGGCCAGCTTCTGGGCATCTACCACAAGATATACCTGCCCAACTACGGGGTTTTCGACGAGGAGCGATACTTCAAGGCCGGAAGCGAATGCCCCGTCTTCGTCATCAATGGCATCAGCATCGGCGTCAACATCTGCGAGGATATCTGGTACGCCCTGGGGCCCACCGCGGTGCAGCGAGAGGCGGGCGCCGAGGTCATCGTCAACATCAACGCCTCCCCCTACTACGCCGGCAAACGCGGCTTCAGAGAGCGCATGGTGGCCACCCGCGCCTCGGACAACCAGGTGTACACATCCTACACCAACATGGTGGGTGGACAGGACGAGCTGGTCTTCGACGGAGGCAGCATGGCCTTCGACCAGCGGGGCGAGCTTATAGCCCGTGGAAAGCAGTTCCAAGAGGACCTGGTGGTGGTGGACCTGGACTTGGAGGCCGCCTTACGCTATCGCCTTCGGGACCCCAGGCCCCGCAAGGAGCGCCACATCCTGGGAACCGTGGGCAGCCCCCAGGTAGTCCACGTCTCCGATTACGCCCCGGGGAAACCCAAGATAGCCCTGGGACCCAGTGTATCTGAGCCTCTGGAACCCCTCGCGGAGATATACTCCGCCCTGGTGCTGGGAACCAGGGACTACGTCCTCAAGACCGGCTTCCAGAAGGTCGTCATGGGCCTCTCCGGCGGAATAGACTCCAGCCTCACCGCGGCCATAGCCGTAGATGCCCTGGGCAAGGAGAACGTCCTGGGAGTGGCCATGCCCTCCCGGTACTCCGCCGAGAGCAGCCTTCTCGATGCCCGGGCCCTGGCCCACAACCTGGGCATAGAGATGATAACGGTGCCCATAGAAGAGGCCTTCAAAGCCATGCTGCACACGCTGTTGGATCCCTTCAGAGGCACCAAGCCCGACGTGACCGAGGAGAACCTCCAGACCCGCATCCGGGGCAACATCCTCATGGCCCTATCCAACAAGATCGGCTGGCTGGTCCTGACCACAGGCAACAAGAGCGAGGTGTCCACGGGCTACACCACCCTCTACGGCGACATGGCGGGAGGCTTCGCCGTCATCAAGGACGTGCCCAAGACCCTGGTGTACAAGTTAGCCAGGCACCGCAACGCCCACGGCCAGCCCAAGAACGCCATCCCAACCAGCGTCATGGAAAAGGCCCCCACCGCCGAGCTGAGGCCCAACCAGACAGACCAGGACACCCTTCCCCCCTACGATGTCCTGGACCGCATCCTCCAGGCCTATGTGGAGGAGGACCGCAGCTTCGCCGATATGGTGGACATGGGTTTCGACCAGGAGACAGTTCAGAGGGTCATCACCATGGTGGACCGCAACGAGTACAAGCGCCGCCAGTCTCCCCCCGGGGTCAAGATCACCCCCAGGGCCCTCGGCCGGGACCGCCGCCTCCCCATCGTCAACCGCTACAAGCAGTTCTAGGCGGGGTGTTGAAAAAGGGGTGTTCAGAGGGGCGAAGCCCCGCAGCCTGCCCTGAGCGAAGCCGAAGGGACGGGGGTCTGGGGGTGTCCCCCAGATTCAATCTTCACCCCCTTCCTGTCCAGGAAGGGGGCAGGGGGATGGTCGAAGAGGGTTTTTCAACAGCCTGCGAGGCAGGGTGTGCCCTGCACCCATACTCCTCAGAGGCATCATAGACAAGTGTGAATTCAGGGTCTGTGGGATGTGGGTTCCTACGAGTCGGGATGGGGGACACCCCCGTCCTTCCCCTGCGGGAAGGACGGCTCGTATCGTTCCATGCATTTGCGCCCGGTAGGTATAATAGCTGTCCTGGCAGGTCATAATGTTAAGTGCATCCAACATCAGCAAAGCCTACGCGGAGCGGACCCTGTTCAGTGGCCTCACCCTCAACGTGGTGGCCGGAGACCGCATTGCGCTGATAGGCCCCAACGGTTCTGGCAAGACCACCCTCCTCGACATCCTGGCAGGCGACACCTCTCCGGACACGGGGAACGTATCCAGGCAGCGCAACGTCACGATAGGCTATCTCAAACAGGAGCTCATTCCGTTTTCTGGCAAGACCCTGCTCGAAGAGGTCATGGAGGCCTCTTCAGAGGTGAGCGCTCTCAAGGACAGGATCGCCAATGCCCAGGAGTCCCTGTCGTCGGAGACCGGGCGTGTCAAGGCGGCTGAGCTGCGGCAGAACCTCAGCCAGCTTGACACAGCCCTGGAGGCGGCTGGCGGAGGCGACAGAGAGCACGAGGCCAAGGCAATCCTCTCCGGACTGGGCTTCAAGCAGGACGACTTCACCCGGCCCCTGGGCGAGTTCAGCGGCGGTTGGCTCATGCGCGCCGCTCTGGCCAGGATGCTTTTCAGGAATCCAGACCTGTTGCTCCTCGACGAGCCAACCAACCATCTGGACCTTGATGCAAACCTGTGGTTCGAGAAGTTCCTTGCCTCGTTCCGGGGCGCGGTGGTCGTCACCTCTCACGACCGCGCCTTCCTGAACAAGGTGGCAACCAGGGTACTGGCCCTTGAGCCCGACGAGGTGGTGATCCTCAGGGGCGGCTACGACGACTACCTCATCGCCCGCGAGCAGTCCCTTCAGATCAAGCAGGCGTCCGCGGCCAGGCAGGAGCGAGAGATTCAGAGGCAGATGCGCTTTGTGGAGCGCTTTCGCTACAAGGCCCGGAAAGCGGGCCAGGTGCAGAGCCGCTTGAAGCAGCTTGCGAAGGTTCAGCCCATCCAGCTGCCCAGGGCGACCAAGAGAGTCCACTACTCATTCCCGGAGCCGCCCCGCAGCGGTGCCGAGGTCATCAGGCTATCCAACGTGAGCAAGCTCTACGGTGACCGCGCAGTCTATCGCGGTCTGAACCTGGCCCTTGCGCGCGGCGATCGGGTCGCCCTGGTTGGGCCCAACGGCGCTGGCAAGACCACCATGCTGAAAATCCTCGCGGGTGTCCTTCCCTTTGAGGAGGGTGAGCGAAAGACCGGTCACAACGTGGTGACAGCCTACTACGCGCAGCACGTGCTGGAGCTCCTCAACCCCGGCAATACGCTCATCGAGGAGCTGCAACAGGCGGCGCCCGACGAGTCGAACCAGAACCTGCGGCACACCCTCGGCGGCTTCCTGTTCAGCGACAACGACGTCCGCAAGCCCATATCCGTGTTGTCGGGTGGAGAGAAGGCGCGGGTGGCCCTGGCAAAGCTGCTGCTCCAGCCAAGCAACCTGCTGCTCATGGACGAGCCTACCAACCACCTGGACATCGCCTCCCGAGAGATACTGGCGGACGCCCTCGGCGACTATCGCGGCACCATCTGCTTCATAACCCACGACCGCACTCTCATACGACAGGTCGCCAACAAGATCATTGAGATAGAGAACGGCCAGCCAGTAGCCTTCCCCGGGGACTACGACAGCTACCTGTACCGGAAGCAGACCGAGACCGCGCAAGGTGGCACCACTTCCGTTGCTGATGGAGCAGGCAACGACGCCTCGGGGCAAGGCCATGCCAGCAGCCGCATCCCCAGAAAGTGTTCCGGGCAACCGCTGAGCGCCGAGGAGGAGCTGCGCCGGGTTCTCAGCAGAGAGGCCCGCAGGCTGGTCATTCGAATAGGTGAGGTCGATGCCAAGCTGGTGGAGCACGAGGCCCGAATTGCGGAGTTGGAGGCGATGTTCTCCAACCCGGACCAGTTTAACAACACGGCCCAGCTTGCGGCCTCTGGAGAGCAGTACCGGGAGATCAAGGAGAAGTCACAATCGCTCTGGAAGGAGTGGGAGAGTTTGTCGCTGGAGGCCGAGAGGATCGACAGCCAGCTTGGGGCCCTCAAGGCCGACCAGTAGGGCAACTCCGGCCATCGGTGCATTTCAGGATACATGCCGAGTATCCAGCCGGATGAGGTGGTTACGCAAGAAGGTGTCAGGTGCTCGGATCAGAGCTGACGATGCACACCAATCGGCTATGGGCCCTGGTGCCTGAATAGGCTCCCCTGCGGCAGGCCCGCGTCCCGCGAAACATCCCGCCACGTGCTCCTGATGTAGTTCACGATGGGCCCCTGCTGTGCGCGACCCTGCGGCCCTGCTGCTCCTTCCCCAACTGGCATGAGAAAGTAACGCAGATCGCCTCCCTCGACCATCTCTCTAAAGGAGGCCACCGTGAAGACCGTATCTCCGCCGGAGAAGCCACCGATGGCCACCGCGGGGACTCCGGCAATGATGAAGGGAGCGGCCTCCCGCGCACTGACCGTTCCCACGACAAACCTGGCTCCGGCATCGCCCTGCCGGCGGATAAAGGCCGAGATATCTTCAAGTGCCCGCTGTCTCTCCAGGCCGCCTGCCATTGCTTGAGACGGAGGCTGTGGAGCGATGCCGGCTCCAGCTATTCGCCCGCCGAATTGGAGCCCGAATACCAGGGGGATAGCCAGTAGAGCCATGGCTCCGGTGGCGAGAGATGCCTTTGCCAAGGTCGTATCAGTCAGCTTTCTCCATAGCGCCGATGCCATGACGGTGCAAGTCAGGAGCACGGTGACAAGAACGACGGCGACGCTCAAGTCTCCCACCAGACCCTGGGACAAGAGCACCTGATACACTGCACCGCCAAGCAAGGCCACGGGCACCACCCAGGCCAGCAAGGAAGCTTTCTGGAACGTCTGCCACAGCGTCCCAAATCCTATGCCGATGACTGCTGCCATGGGCACAGCCATGCCCACCAGGTAATACGGGTGCGTGGTGGTTGCAACGGCCACGCCGAACACCACCGCCGCCGTGACGAGCCATCCCACCCACAGGACGGTCTGGGCTCCGGCGGGGGAGTCCCTGAACACGCTCGGGAGTTGGAGCGGACGCCGGTAGAGACGCTCCGACAGGAGGGTAATCAGGGCGACAACGAGCATCAGGACGGCCATGGGAAACAGCCACCCAAGCTGGGCCGCCAGAGGGTTGACCAAGAGGCCGAGCATGCCGCGGGCCGCGACATCGGGGTTCATGGGAGATGGTTCCAGAGGTGTGCCCCTGGCCTGATAAGGTTGCCCTCCCGGCGGTTGCCCAGGGGTCTGCTGTGTGCCTGGTGGCAGGCCAAGCCCTCCTGGCGCGCCCGGCTGAGGCTGGCCTGGCCTGGAACCTGTGAAGAAGCCAAAGCGATTAAGGCCGTTGTATTCAAATACCAGAGTCCAGATGGAGTTGTCTCGCGTTGAACCGATGTACGGGCGGCTGTCAGCAGGCGTGAGGGCAACGAAGGTAGCCCAGGAGAACGCAACAACGAACAGCACGCCTGTCGCTACCAGAATACGGATGGCCAGCTTACGGCCAGGGGCCCTGGCACTCAAGAGATAGTAGAGCAGAAACGCCGGCAGCGGGACGAACGCAACCAGCATCTTGACGTTGAAGGCAAATCCCACCAGCAGGCTGAACGCCAGCAGCCAGCGCCACTTGCCACTCTTTGCAGCACGGATGACGCAGACTGCCGCCAGCAACAGCGCAAAGTAGAGCAGACCATCGGGCTCATTTCGGCTATCAATGACTATGCCGGCAGGTACCACTACGAGAACGGCCGCGGCGGCCACTGCGGCAACACGCCCGAACTCCTGCTTCATCAGGAGATAGAGGACAACCGGTGCAAGGGTGCCTACGATCGCTTGGGGTAGATTCACAGACCACGTGCTGACGCCGAAGAGGTAAGCGAAGGGAGCCTGGAACCAGAATGCTCCAGGGGGCTTGTCAACCATGACAACTCCCCCTGGGTCAAAGGAACCAAACAGGAAATTGGGCAGGCTACGGAGCATGGAGGCGACCATTGCGGTGTAGTACTGGTTGTCAAACTCAGCCACGCGGCTGAAACGTGCCCAGGCTCCGACGGCCACTATCAGAGCAAGCCCCACGTCGATGGACCGGATCAGATTTCTTGTGGGCAGTCTTGGCGTCAGCAATCGCATGGGCCGACCTCAGAGGGTATTATACGAGTTGCCCCGTATGTCAGGCTACCTAGAACACCCTGGACTGGCCTGAAAGTGACCCCACCTGAGCAGGGTTTCCGACACACCAGCAGGGTGTTGAAAAACTCTTTTGACCATCCCCCTGCACCCACACTCAACTGTTGCTGTGCTGGTCTGACCATGTTCTACGGTTCGTAAGGTATGGGTCTGGGCTAAGCCCAGTCTGGGGGATACCCCCAGACCCCCGTCAAAGGGGCGTTGCCCCTCTGTACTCCCCTTGTTCAGCAGCCTGCTAGGGCACCGCTATTCCCGGCACCGCCAGTCTCATCCGGTAAATGCTGCTGCGGGCCGCAACGTAGAGGGTTCTCCAGTCCGGGTCGCCCCAGCAGAAATTGGCCGGCTGCTCCGCCATCAACATCCGGCCCAAGCACCTGCCCGATGGCTCCATGATCCAGATACCCCCCGGCCCGGTGCAGTACACATCACCCTGCTGGTCGACCTTCATGCCGTCGGGCGATCCCGGTTCCGCCCCATGCATATCGACGAAGACCCGCCCGTTACTGATGCCTCCCTCGGGACTGACGTCAAAGGCACGGATGTGGCGTTGCGCGGCGTCGTTCACATACAACACGGCCTCGTCCGGTGAAAAAGCCAGTCCGTTCGGCATCTTGAAATCGTCCACCAGCAACATCAGCCCCCCCGTCAGGTGCGATACGGTACACTCCGTTGTGCGGCAGCTCCTTCCATTTGGGTGGATTCCCCAGTCCGTATGACGGGTCGGTGAAGTAGATGCTCCCGTCAGACCTGACAACCACGTCGTTGGGGCTATTGAGTCTGCCTCCCTGATAGCGGTCGGCGAGCACCGAGACAGAGCCGTCCACCTCGGTGCGGGTCACGCGCCTTGTGCTGTGCTCACAGGCAATGAGCCGTCCGCTCCGATCCCGGGTCAGACCATCTGAGTTTCCACTGGGGCTGCGGAAGGTCGTTACCTCAGGCCCGTAGCTCCGCATGTGCAACCGGACAATGCGGTTGCGCGGTATGTCGCTGAAGAGAAGGTGATCACCGCACCAGACGGGGCCTTCAGTGAAGCCGAACCCCGCGGCCACCTGGTCCACGGATGCGTTCTCCGGCACGATTTCCCTGAGCTTTCGGTCAAACTCCTCAACCTGCAACTTCAAGGTAAGCACCTCTCGCTACATCAATTCGCATGGGCACCAGAATGGCCAGGATACGAAGCTATCACCAAGACCCTCACCCCCTGTGTCCCCCTCTCCCTTGGCAAGGGAGAGGGGGGGGAAGAGGAATCTGGGGGACACCCCCAGACCCCCGTCAGAAGGGATTCCCATCCACTGGATGGGAGCCCTCCCCCTCTGCACTCCCCCAGAACAGCATTTCAGAACAGCCTCTAGGATGCAGTATACTCGATGAGACCGCTGAACTGGGCATCCCCGGGGAACTGGGCGTACACGCCGATGTCCCGGCCGTCGATGGTCACGTTGCCCTGAAAAACGCCGCCTGTGCCTTCGAGGTAGTGCCACTGCTCATCGATGATCACCGCCACCCGCTCAGCGTCTGGCACTAGCAGCCGGAAGCTCTGGGTGCTGCCAAGGGATAGCGAGCCCGAAAACGGGCTGTACAGGACGGCCCCCCCGTTGTGAAAGGATGCGTACGTTTTGGGATAGGAGAGGCCAGGCGACCCCTCGCTGACCTGGACGGTGTAGCTCAGGGTGCTGTCGTACAGACCCTCTGCGCCAGCCCTCTTGGAGAAAATGGTCAGCTCGTACTGCCCCGCCGATGGGAACGCGGCTCGGACGGCGTAATCGGCCCCTTCCCGCTGGACAAAGGTCTGCGAGTCAGGCATGTCCTGGCCGTCACGGCTGAGGTTCGCCAGGATGAGAACGTCCACTGGCGCTGACAGGGTTAAGACCAGCTCCCGGGCAACGCTGATGGTGCCTCCTGAATGGCTGACAAACCCGATCTGATTCTCAAAAAAGGCAGGCCACACCCTGGGGAACCCCGGATGGCCCAGATCGCCTTCGACCACGTTCACCGTGTACTCCAGGGTGCTGAAGTAGGCCCCCTCCTCACCCACCAGCTTCGTGTAGATGGTCAGGGCATACTCGCCCGCCTCAGGGAATACGGCTCGCACCAGATAGCCATCCGCTGTTGGCTGGACAAAGGTCAGGGAATCCGCCAGGGTCACGCCGCCACGGTGCAACGATGCAATGAGCAAAGTCGTGGGGGGGACAGAGAGCGTGACATCCACCTCCCGGCTTGTCTGGATAATGGCGCTGCGGTGGCTGAGGAGGCCGAGGCCGCTTTCAAAGAACCTGGGCCAGACCCTGGGCAATGCAAGGAACTGCTCTTGTGTGACCGGGCTGGTGAGCAACTGCCACCGCGGGTCGGTGGGAATGTGGGTGTAGATCAGCTGTTGGGGAAGGACAAGGAAGTAGTAGTCATCAAACCTGCGCTCAAACTCCTTTGCCTCGGTTATGGTTCCTGAGCCCCAGGTGGAGTCCACCAGATACCAGAGACCATTGACGTGCGCGGCGTTCCAAGCATGGTTGGGCTCTTTGTCCAACTGGTTGTTCACATAGCCGTACCCCTTGGACAAGCCCTCAACGACCTCAACTTGCAGCCCCGCTGCTTTCCCCAGGGCCTGAAAGAGGTTGGCGTAGCCGCCGCACACCCCTGTCCGCCGCTTCAGGACGGCCTCTGCGCTCTGGTCGCCATAGCTCTTGCTCAGATACGCGGCGAAGTCGTAGGAGATGTTTCCAGTGACCCAGCGATAGATGGCCCTTGCCTTCTCAAAGTCGTCCTGTGCGGGCGAAACGAGATAGGAGGCAAGGGCCTTGATGGATTGCTCAGCGGAGTCGGGGGCAGCCAGAGCGTACTGGTCAATGGCGGCCATCCTGCCGGCATCCAAAGCTGGACGGGTGACAGTGCTCTGGAACGGGGCCTCCGGCGATGGAGTTGCCACGGACAATGGCCGTGATGTGGACGTGGGTTGGGAAGAGAGGACAGGCGTCCTGGTGGGAAGGGGGGACGGTGTCCTGGTTTCAGAGATGCCCGGTGTTTGAATGGGGGAGGGTGTCGCTGCTGGCAGGTTTGCCGTATTGGAACAAGCCACCAGAGCTACAAGAACTGGGGCCGATACAAGCGGCGTCAGGAGCCAACGGAACCTGGAGAAGCGATGGGGAACCCCATGGAGTAAACGCACTGATTTCAACCGGGATATGCCATTTGTACCATCCCCTGCCCTACAGTAGGCTAGAACTGGACGGCGGAAGTTTACCATAGACCTTTGCGTTCCATCAACCTGTACCTAAAGTCCTGAGAGATTAAGGCACAGTTGACAAACACCCCAGTATGAGCTAACTTTGTAATCGTGAAACGATGTGCAACCCTCCCCCCTTCATCAGGAGATAGCCGAGAAGCATGAACCAGCCACAGCCCACTGCCCGCCCGGAACCCCTATCCGAGAGGTCTTTCATCGCCCGCCGGGGTAAGATTCTCATGGGGGCAGGTGTGCTGATCCTGGCCCTGGGATACCTCGGTTTTACAGCCTTCCAGAGCGCCACCGCATACTATCTAACGGTAAGCGAGCTGAAGGCTAAAGGCCCCGCCATATACGAGAAGAACGTGCGAGTGAGTGGCGAGCTCGTGCCCTCCTCCTTCGAAAGAGACCCCAATGGAACGGTCATTCGCTTCTCCCTGACCGACGGCCTCTTGACCCTGGACGCGGTGTACGAGGGACCGGTGCCAGACCTCTTCTTCAACGAGGAGTCCCAGATACTGCTGGAGGGAACCTACGGCGCTGACGGTCTGTTCGACGCCCAGTCTATAATCGTCAAGTGCCCCTCCAAGTACGAGCCTGTAAGCACAAGCACACCTGAGGCTCGCTGAGCAGGACGTGCCCTGCACCCCTACTCAACTGCTGCTGTGATAGTCTGACCATCCTTCAGCCGAAGGACGGCTCGTGAGGTGTGGGTCTGGGCTTAGCCCCGTCTGAGAGACACCCTCAGACCCCTGGCAAAGGAATTCCCATCCACTGGATGGGGGCCCTCCCCTCTGCACCCACATACCGGACCCGGTCGGCTAAACCCCCGGGCCGACGTCGCTGCTACCCCGCAGGTACTCCTCTCGTATCCTCCGCTTCAGCTCCTCAGGAGCCTCCAGGGATGGGAGAGAGCGAAGCACGCTGATGGTGGCTTGCAGGGTAGCGGCAAAAGCGCCACACCCCTTGCACCGCTCGCCATGATAGTTGAATTTCCACGACACCCTGGGACCCAGGGTGCCCTCCAGATACTCAGAAGCCATCTGGCGGAACTTCTGGCAGGACAGGTCTTGGGACTTGGGCTTACTCTCCATATCTACCAGCCGAACCCCCCAGCCTGACACTCCAAGGGTGAAGGTATACGCTCAACATAAGGACGAGCTGGCTCCTGGTCAAGGGTTTTCCCTGAGTAGGAACTCCTGTACAATGGGATGCAACTTGCGTCCAGGAGATGCAAGGGGACGAGAAGAGAGCGATGTCCGAGAAGGCCCCATCGGTATGAGTTCCAACGACTTCCAGTCCGTAGTGGAGCAACACACGAGTTTCGTGTACAACGTTGCCTACCGCATGATGAACAACGCCCAGGATGCCGAAGATATCACCCAGGAGACCTTCCTCTCAGCGTATCGCGGTTGGGCCTCATTCAGGGGCGGTTCATCGGTCAGCACATGGCTCTACCGTATCGCCGTCAACGCCTGCCTGATGCGACTGCGGAAGGAGAAGAGAGCACGCACCTCGACCCAACAGGACTACGATGATACGGTGGTGATAGACGGGATAGCCGATCCCTCCGATAACCCTGAGGGAATTGCCCTGCACTCAGAGCTGCGCCAGGAGACGGAACAGGCCATCTCCGAGCTGTCTCCCGACCTGAGGGCAGCCGTGGTCTTGCGAGATGTCCAGCAGCTATCCAACGCCGAGGCCGCCGCCGCCCTGGGCATCACGGTATCCTCCCTCAAAGCCCGGCTTCATCGGGGAAGAGTCCTCCTCCGCAAACGCCTGGAGAGGTACGTGGAAATCCCAAGCTAGCAGGCTGCGATAAAACCCTTTCGACCATCCCCCCACCCCCTTCCTAGCCAGGAAGGGGGTGGAGATTGAATCTGGGGGACACCCCCAGACCCCCGCCAGAGGGGGCTTCGCCCCTCTGGACTCCCCTTTTTCATCACCTGCCAGAGGAGCAAAGAGGAGCGCCCTCTGCCCTTGGGGCGCTCCTAGCTCTGGATTAGACCTGACGCTTCAGGCTAGCTAGATGCTGAAGCTCTCCACCAGCTGTCGGGCGTCTTGCAGCTTGATCCTCTGGATAACCCTCTTCAGCCGCTCCTCCAGAGGCTCGGAAGCCTCCCGTTGGTAGATGACGCCGATGGGAACTCCACCCTTCCTGAGCAGGCCATAGGCAGCATCTCGATCGGTGCGATCATGGTTGGCGTTCACATCCCAAAGTACCGGGAGAATGCCCTTCTGAGGGTTGCCCTTGAGCACTTCGTAGGTATCGTTGTAGGTGGTGCAGGGTGATTGGACATGGACAATGGCGAACCCGGGATAGCTCATGCCCTGGTATATCAGGTCGGCCAGGTCCTTGGGCTTGCCGGAGAACCCCGAGGCTATGAAACCGACCCCAAGGGTCAGATACAGCACCAGGGGGTTGAGAGCCTCCTCCAGCTTACCGAACGGGGTTGTAGAGGTGACGGTCCCCATCTTGGTAGTTGGTGAACCCTGCCCCTTGGTCAGGCCATAGACGCCGTTATCCATGACAATGGCTGTCACGTCCAGGTTCCGCTTGGCCTGGGGAGCGATATGCTCCCCCCCAATACTGAGGAAGTCCCCGTCCCCGGCCGCAACAACCACGTTCAGCTCCGGGCGAGCCATCTTGATCCCGAAAGCGACGGGCAGGGTTCTGCCGTGGATGCCGTGAATCCCGAAGGGCTGCGGCCCCTCAACCAGATGCACCAGATTCCCGGAGCATCCGATCCCTGCCACCACCACATTGTTCTCCATGGGAAGCTCTGTCTCTGCGCTTCGCCTCTGCAAGGCAATCTCCAGGGCCCTTCGGACGCCGAAGTCGCCGCAGCCGGGACACCACTTGAAGTCGTATTCAGGGTTCTTTTTGCTCATGCTCGCACCATCACACCCTTGGGGGATTTTGCTCTCTCGGTCACCCTCGCCACCAGGTCTCTGACCTTGAAGGGCAGACCGTTGTACTGGGTAATAGCCTCCGCGCGGACACCCTGGGAGCGCAGAATGCTGGCGAACTGTCCCTGATAGTTCAGCTCCGGCACAAGGACAAGCTCCTTCTGCCGAAGCTCCTCCAACAGCTTGGGAGGCAGGGGATGAAGGTACATGGTGTAGTACCACCCAACTCGCTGCCCTCGCTCCCTCATGATGTTGTAGGCCTCTCGCGCTGGCCCCTTGGAGGCACCCCATGGCATGAGGGCTATTGGCTCCTCCTGGTGTTCGCCCTCGTATGTGCCATCCTCAAGGAGCTTCAGCTTGTTGAAGCGGCGCTCCGTCATCTCGACATGCCGGTGGGCAAGGTGCGTGGTATCCCCCATGGGATCGTGCTCACTGGCATTGGCCACGTAGGAGCCAGGGCCACCAGGAAGGGGCATGGGGGAGAGGTCCGCACCCTCATACCGCCGATACCCCCTCTCTCCGCTGTACACCTTCCGTCTCTCTATCACCAGCTTATCCAGATCGGGCTTGGGGATATTCTGGTTTCGCTCGGCGAACACCTGTTCGCTGAGCACGATCACCGGACCCTGGTACCGCTCCGCCCAGTTGATGGCTTTGACCGTCGCATAGAAACACTCCTCAACGGTGCCGGGGGCTATGATGGGGAACCGCGCGTCGCCGTGGGCAGGGTTCAGAGCCGCCAGAAGGTCGGACTGCTCCGTTTTCGTCGGCAGACCCGTAGCGGGTCCGCCCCTCTGGACATCCACCACCACCACCGGTATCTCCATCATCCATCCCATCCCCAGACCCTCACTCATCAGCGATAAGCCGGGGCCGGAGGTGGCAGTCATGGCCTTCTTTCCGGCGTAACCCGCCCCCAGCACCGCGTTGATGGCCTCAAGCTCAGAACTGGCCTGGTAGGCAAACTTCCCAGGCCCAATCAGATTACGCTCCATGAATACAAGAATGGCAGTAGCCGGGGATATGGGGTAGCCGATGAAGGTGTCCAGACCGGCCGCCACTGCTCCAAGGGATATGGCATCGTTACCCTTGACCATGATCTGCTCGAACTCCGGCTTCTGCGGGAGCTCCAGCTCACCGATGCTGAACCCCCTGCTCCGGGCCTGCTCCCGTCCCAGAGAGAGGGCCATGATATTGGCCTTGATAACTGCCACATCGCCAGCGCGTCCGCGGTTGAACCGTTTCATGACAAAGTCAGGAAGGTACTCCTCGGGCATATTCACCAGGTGGGCTATGGCCCCAAGGAGAACCATGTTGGCCGCCCGAGGGTTCCCAGTGGACTTGGCCAGCTCGTCGATGGGCAGACCCAGGGTATTGTCGTCGTCATCCACCTGGAAGCCGCCGGAGTCGTAGAGGATAACGCCCCCCTTTCGAACCTCGGACCGATGAGCATCGTACGCCTCGCGACTGAAGGCCACTAACACATCCAGGTCATCCCCAGCGCTCAACACCGGCTCCGTGGAGATACGGCTCTGGGCCAGGGTGGGACCTCCCATGATCTGGGAGGGGAAGGTGGTGTAAGTCTGGACGTGGTA
>JACVQK010000008.1:15085-61441 GCA_015661155.1 Dehalococcoidia bacterium
TAGCCAACCTGGGCGGTCACCTGGGCCAGCAGCTCCGCAGAGGTCACCACACCCTGTCCACCTTCACCCACAAAACGAACTACGAAATCTCTCTTTCGCACCTGCTGCCTCTTTAAAATCAAGTAGACTCACCCGTAGGGGGAACGATTGCGAGAAAACGGTAAAGGTGGGCTATCCCTCCTCTCCCCGCCACCACCCTCGGGCATTTGCTTCGTCCATGGGCACCGCGAAACACCACTGAACGATGTTGGAACAAAAACCCGTAGAAGTGGCCCACGGGCCTGACTCTCCACTCCCCCACTATTCACTGTATCATCGCTTCTCAAGAGTTGTCAACCGCGTTGGCTCCCCCGCAACCGGGTGCAGCCCTCCGGCGCGAGGCAGAAAGAGCTTCAGGACTCCCTCGGTCGCAGCCTCCCACAAAAAGCGAGGGTGCCCCGATGCAATCGGGGCACCCTCGTCCCTTCTCTGCTAATCCAGGGCTATTTAGCCAGCCAAGTCCTCTCGAAGGCGGAGTAGTTGTTGTTCGGGAAGATCACCAGGGTGTACCCCTTCACATTGGTCGTGGTGCCGAAGAAGATCACTATCCACCCGAAGTGAATTTCGTGCATCATCTCCAGGGTCAGCTTCTTGTCTATGGCCCGGACCATCTCCGTGCGCTTCGCCTGGTCCAACTCGACGGTCTCCGCCGCTATCATCGCCGCCAGCTCTGCTTGCAGCACAGGCTCGGCGGCCGTTACCCCCTCCAGGTTGCATTTGTTGCTGGCGCTCTGCGGGTAGACCCAGCTGTAGCGGAGAAGGGTGGCATCCGGGTCCCCGGTCGAGGTCCCGAGCACGTTCCCCTGCATATCGTAGTTGCACACGTCGGTGAACGGGGTCCACGCCGCCAGCTCATACGGCTGGGTGGTCACACCGATGCCCAGCTTCTGCTTCACCTGATCCGTAAAGAACAGGCAGCTGTCCACGTAGTTCTGGCTGTTCCTGGTCTGGCAGGTGGTGTTGAACCGCTTCCCCTTCCCAAACACCTCATCCAGCAGCCGGTTCGCCTCCGCGATGTCCTGGTCCTTGGGCTGCCGGATGCCAGGCCACGTCCTCAGCACCTCCTCCGGGGTGCCCCACCAGTAATCGGGGTAAGGCTCCATGAAACCAACCAGCTTCGCCTTCGAACGAGCCCCGGCCAGATTAAACAGCAGCCAGTCGTCCCGGTTTATCGCCAGGCTGATGGCCTCCCTCACCCGCCGGTCGTTGTAGGGGGCCCGGTTCAGGTTGAGCCTCGCTCCCATGCCGAAGGTGTGCAGGGTAGAGTGAAGCGCTATCCGGTCCGGGAAGTCCCGCTCCGCCTGGGCTATCTGCCCAGGCAGCAGGCTGGAGCTGCCGGCGCCGAACCAGTGGATCTGGCCCGTGGCCAGGGCCGTGAACCGGGTGGTGAAGTCCTTCAGGATGAACATGTCCATGCCGTCCAGCAGGGGCAGACCCTCCCGGAAGTAGCTGGGGTTCCGCCGTAGCTTCGCTATGATGTCCGGCTGAAACTCCAGGGGCATCATGGGCCCCGAGCCCGTACCCAACCTGTAGCTCGTGGGCGTGGCCGTGCCCATCTCATCGAAACGGTTGGCCACGTACCACGTTATCCACTCCTTGTCCAGCATGGGAGGAATGTGAAGCACCCCCAGGGTCTTGCCCAGCACCTCGTTAAAGCTCATCACCACGGTGTACCCCTTGGCTCCATCGGGGCAGGAGACGCCGGTGACGTGCTGCAGATTGGTGTCTGGGGTGCGCTTCGGCTCCGGCGGGTGCACGATGTACTCAATGGAGGCCTGCACATCTTCGCAGGTGAAGTCCGCGTTCCTCAGCCCCTCCGGTATCACGGGGTTGGCCTGGAACTTCACCCCCTCCTCCAGCCTGAGGGTCAGGGTCAGGCCGTTGCCGGAGAATTCCCAGCTCTTAGCCAGGTCCCCGGTCAGCGAGCTTATCCCCACCCACGGGTCATACCGCAGCAGCGCATTGTAGATAGGGCCGGACATGGTTCCGAATATGGCACTCCCCAGGCTCGGCCGAAACTCGCCACCGCCCGGGTTCTGGGGCATCCCCAGCTTCAGTATCCCGCCCCTCTGGGGCTGCCCCCACTCCGGCTTGTACCCCGGAAGCTGGGTGAGGGTGGCGGCAGACTGCCTGGGCGTGGCCGTGGGCACCAATGTGGCCGTGACGGTGGGCACCGCCGTGGCCGTGGGCACCAATGTCGCCGTGGGCGTGGGATCCCCCGGCACCAGGGTGGCCGTGGGCATCAACGTCGCCGTAGGCGGCGCGGGCACCAATGTCGCCGTGGGCGCTGTGGTGGCCGTGGGCGGCGCGGTGGGGGTCGCCTTCTCTCCCGCACACGCCAGGCCCACTCCCAGCATGGCCACGACGAGAATCGTCAGAATAGACTTGTTGTTTGGAGATAACAGTAGCTTCATCTGGCACCTCCCGAGGGGATTGCCAGAAGACTAGCACGGCGTCCTGCGACTGTCAATACATTGGGCAACCGGGTGGGGCCTTCGGGCCTGGATTTGGACAAAGGGGTAGCCAAACAGGAGTTGGAAAGGTAACATAGACCCAAGATGATAGTCAGGCATCTGATATTGGAGCTGCTGGAACAGGCCCTTCAACAGGCCCAGGAGGTGGGTCTCCTGCCCCCTGGCACTCCCACCGATGTCACGGTGGAGCATCCCCAGAGTCCCGAGCATGGGGATTTCGCCACCAGTCTCCCCTTAAGGCTCGCTCGTTCCCTGCGAATGAATCCCCTGGAAATAGCCCGGCGGTTGGCTCCCCTTATCCCTCCCGCGGAGGTGGTGGAAAGGGTGTGGACAGAGCCTCCGGGTTTCATCAACTTCTCCCTCAAGGCTGGCTGGCTCTCGTCCCAGGTGGAGAGCATACTTCAGGAGGGGGAGACCTACGGGAACGTGGACCTGGGAAGGGGAGAGCGAGTCCAGGTGGAGTTCGTCAGCGTCAATCCAACGGGGCCCATTCACGTCGGCCATGCCCGGGGGGCGGTGCAGGGAGACGCCCTGGCGGCGGTCCTCTCCGCCGCCGGCTATCAGGTTACCAGGGAGTATTATGTCAACGACGCGGGGAACCAGATGGAGGCTTTCTACAACTCCCTCTACGCCCGCTACCAGCAGGTCTTCGGCCATCCGGCGGAGATGCCCCAGGGTGGATACATGGGCGATTACATGGTGGACCTGGCCCGGGCCATAGCCGCCAAGGAAGGGGAGCGGTTCCTATCCATGCCTCCCCAGGAGGCCGTGCAGGAGCTGGGACGGATAGGCCTGGAGCAGATGCTGGGTCGCATCCGCGAGGACCTGAATCGGCTGAGGGTGCACTTCGACATATGGTTCAGGGAGCACACCCTCTACCAGGAAGGCCAGTACCAGCAAGCCATGGACCTCCTGCGCCAGGGCCACCACCTGATGGAGCGGGAAGGAGCCACCTGGTTCGTCTCCACCGCCCTGGGAGAGGACAAGGACAACGTCCTGATCAGGGGTAGCGGAGTTCCCACCTACTTCGCCGCCGACGTGGCCTACCACTACAACAAGTTCGTGGAGCGGGAGTTCTCCAGGGTAATCAACATCTGGGGTGCTGACCATCAGGGCCACGTATCCCGGATGAAGGCCGCGGTGGGTGCCCTGGGCATAGACCCTCACAGGCTCATCATCATCATCTCCCAGATGGTCACCCTGAGGAGGGGGGACCATCTTCTGCGGGCTTCCAAGCGCACCGGAGACCTGGTAACCCTGCCAGAGCTTCTGGAGGAGGTGGGACCTGACCCGTGTCGTTACTTCTTCCTGGCTCGCTCCCCTGAGAGCCAGATGGAGTTCGACCTGGAGCTGGCCAAGAGGGAGTCGTCAGAGAACCCGGTCTACTACATCCAGTACGCCCATGCCAGGATAGCCAGCATCCTGCGCCTGGCCCTGGAGCGTCAGATCGACTACAGCGATGGCGATGTATCCCTGCTCACCGACCCCGCGGAGCTGAGCCTCATCCGCAAGATGGTCCAGCTGCCGGAGCTGGTGGAGTCCATGGCTACCAACCTGGAACCCCACCACCTGCCCCACTACGCCCAGGACGTGGCTACCGCCTTCCACTGGTTCTATCAGCAGTGCCGGGTGGTCTCCAGCACGCCGGGGGAGGAGGCCCTGGTCAAGGCTCGCCTCAAGCTGGTGAAGGCCGCTGCCATCACCCTGGGCCGTTGTTTGCAGCTCATGGGCATGGAAGCCCCAGAGCAGATGTAGGGACGCGATGGCACAACAACCGTTGGGTAGACAGCAAGCCTTTGATGCTCACCGTGCCAGCAGCACGAGAAGCCTCAGAGCAGCCCTGGCTCTCATAGCAGGGTTCATGTTCATAGAGGTGATGGGTGGAGTATTAGCAAACAGTCTGGCCCTCCTGGCGGACGCAGTCCATATGGTGACGGACGCTGCCTCCCTGGCCCTGGCCCTCGTAGCCATTTGGGTGGCAGGAAAGCCCCCCTCGGCCAAGAGGACTTTTGGCTTCTACCGTACCGAGGTCTTGGCCGCATTGCTCAATGCCCTCTTCTTGTGGGGGGTTGCTGCATGGGTCTTCTACGAGGCCTATCAACGCCTCCAGAATCCTCCCGAGGTCCGTGGCCTTATTATGATGAGCGTGGGCGCTGCTGGCCTTCTCGTAAACATAGCAGCCGCGTGGGTACTACTGCGCTCTGCTGGACGTAGCCTGAACGTCAGGGGGGCCTTTATCCATGTCTTGGGAGACCTGCTGGGATCCATCGGCGTGGTCGTCGGCGGAGTCCTGGTCATAACCCTGGGGTGGACCCTGGCCGACCCTATATTCGGCGCCGCTATCGGCCTTCTTGTGTTGGTCAGCTCCACCAGGTTGCTCTGGGACGCGATGCACGTACTGATGGAGGGCACTCCATCCCAATTGAACCTGGACCACCTGTGCAGACGTATGGAGCAGTTAGAGGGAGTGATAGGCGTCCACGACCTGCACGTGTGGTCGCTGACCAGCGACTACCATGTGCTCAGCGCCCATGTTACCACCAGCGCTTCCTCTCTGGAGAAGCGAGACCACGTTCTGGGACGTCTGCGGAAAGTGGCTGCAACGGAGTTCAATATCGATCACGTTACCGTTCAGTTGGAAACCTCGCCCCTGGAATGCGAGGAGAACCACCACGTCTCCCATCTAGGGCCAGCCTAATCTTGCGGCTGCCGCCCGCATAGCTCTGGGCCGTTGCTTGCATCTCATGGGCATGGAAGCCCCAGAGCAGATGTAGTGCGATAATGGAACCCACATATCTACTTAAGACAGTAGCGAGAGGATACGCATGGCCTATGACGAGAATCTTGCCCAACGAATACGTCAGTTACTTTCGGGTCAGCCAGGGCGAACCGAGAAGAAGATGTTCGGCGGCTTGAGTTTCATGCTGCAGGGCAACATGGCCTGCGGCGTGCTCAGGGACGACATGATTGTTCGTATTGACCCTGTCCAGCACGATGCCGTTACTGCTCAACCCCATATCCGCACCTTTGACATGACGGGTCGTCCCATGAAGGGTTGGATTGTGGTGGGCCCTGGTGCCATAGCCTCAGATGCGGAGCTGCAGGAGTGGGTCATAAAGGGCGTCCAATACGCCCTGTCCCTGCCCCCGAAGTAGTACTTCGTCTTGGTGGTCTGGAAGCCCAGGGCGGATGTAGCCTGGGGGCCAAAGCTCCCATGCCGCACCTCCAAGCTGCGGAACAAGGTACACCTAGTTATTCAGTTATGATACACTAGTTATATTAGTTATTACATACTCAGTTGCTGATAGTTCGGAATCAAGGAGAAACGATGAAGCAGTCTGTGATTTCCCTGCTCATAACCGTCCTGACCATCACCATCTTCGCAGGGTGTACTGAGTCCCCCACGGCCACTCCCATACCAACAGCCACGGCTACGCCAATGCCCACGGCCACCCTCGCGCCCACTCCAACGGGTGCGCCCACCGCCACGCCGCACCCTCCAACGGTTACGGGCCCAACTCCCACTGCCACCGCCATCCAGGCCACTCTTGGGCCCACTCTTACCGTCCCTGCGCCCACGCCAACGGGTGCGCCCACGGCTACGCTCACGCCATCGCCCACCACTCTCCCTACAGACACCCCTACAGCCACAACGACACCGGGCGGTGGAACGACCATTCAGCTCACCATCCAGGATTTCCGCCTTGAAGACCGCACCGTGCGGGTCGGCGATACGGTGACCTGGACTAACCAGGGTGCGTTCCCCCATACCACCACATCCGGCACCTCACCTAACGCCAATGGCATCTGGAACAGCGGCAGCCTTCCGAGCGGGCAGTCCTTCACCTTTACCTTCAACCAGACGGGGACATTCCCCTACTTCTGTGCCGTCCACCCCTCCATGACCGCGGTCATCACCGTGGTGGAGTCCTCGGGTGTCATACCTTCTGGGGCGACGCCCACTCCCCCTACGGGCGGCACTGGTGGTAATATGGGAGGCGACATTTACGACTATTAGGCTGCGGGGAGTTGAACGGCCCTAGCTACAAAGCCGCCGCGCGGCGGGCTCACAACCAGGTTCAGCAGCAGGCTTTCGATGACATCGTAGCCAGCTTTGAGCAGCCCATTCCCGAAGACGTCCTCCAGTGCCTGGAGCTGGTGGTGAACAAAGCCCAGATTCACCCCGGCGAGGCGGTCCTGGACATAGGCACGGGGATTGGGGTGCTGATACCATTCATCCTCAAGCACCACCCATCGCGAGTGGTGGCCTGCGACCTCTCCGGGGAGATGCTGAAACGGGTCAGGGCCAGATTCGGCGACAGGGTGACCACCCTCCAGGCCGATGTGGTGGATATTCCCCTGGAGCAAGGCCCCGTGGGCGTCGTTTTCTGTAACGCCGTGTTCGGCAATGTCTACGACCAGAGAGAGACCCTGGAGGCCATTGGACGCCTTCTTGCCCCTGGAGGGCGTTTGGCCATAAGCCATCCCATGGGCAGCGCCTTTGTGAGGAGGCTTAAAGAGAGCAGTCCCAGGCTACAGCTGAAAGAGCTGCCCGACGAGGACTCCTTGAGGCGGCTCCTGGAGGGGACCGGGCTTGCCCTGGCCTACTTCTCCGATGGCCTGGACCTCTACCTGGCCATATGCGTCAAAGCAGGGCAAGACATACCTCACGAACCGTAGAACATGGTCAGATCAGGGCAGTCCCGACGTGTCGGGATTGAGTGTGGGTGCAGAGCCTGCCCTGAGCCTGCCGAAGGGGCTCGCTCTGCCTTGACCCCTTCCTAGAGGATTGGTATACTGACTGCGAGTCCGAAGTGTGAGGGAGGGAACCATGAGAATCACCTTATCCATCCTCAAGGCTGACGTAGGTTCTATAGGGGGCCACACGAAACCGTCAGAGAGGATGCTGGAGGCTACCAGGAAGGCGGTCAAGGACGCCATCAGCAAGAAGCTGCTCATCGATGGCTTCGTGTCCCACACCGGCGACGACATCGCCATGCTGGTGTCCCATACCCGCGGCGCCGACAACGAAGAGATTCACCAGTTCGCCTGGAAGACCTTCCTCGATGCCACAGCCATAGCCCAGAAGTACGGCCTGTACGGCGCGGGCCAGGACCTGCTGGTGGACGCCCCCTCCGGCAACATCCGGGGCGCAGGCCCGGCCGTGGCCGAGCTGGAGTTTGAGCACGATCCGGTCAAGACAAACAAGGTCCGCCCCGCCGAGTCCTTTATGATGCTCGCCGGCGACAAGTGCGGTCCCGGTGCCTACAACCTCCCCCTCTTCCTGGGGTTTGCCGATCCCATGTACTGCGCCGGGCTGATGCTTCCCAAGCTCATCGGAGGGTTCCGCTTCCGCATCATCGACATGGACCACACCGAGGGCGACAGCGTCATTGAGCTGAACGCCCCGGAGGACTACTACAAGATCGCCATGCTGCTGCGGGACAACGAGCGGTTCGGCATAGACGCCATCTACTCCCGCACCGACAACGAGCCAGCGGTATCCGTCTCCGCCCAACGACTCCACAACATCGCCGGGACGTACACCGGCAAGGACGACCCCGTGGCACTGGTGCGCAACCAGGGCATCTTTCCCGCCCCGGAGGAGCTGGTATCGCCCTTCGCCAAAGCCCACTTCATCGGTGGCGACGCCCGTGGCTCCCATGTCATGCCCCTCATGCCCGTGCCGCTGAACACATCGGTCACCGGAATCTACTGCCTGCCCCTGGTGTCCTGCGCAGCCTTCTCCCTGGACGCCAGCGGACACTTCTCCGACGAGATCGTGGACATCTTCGACAACCCGGCCTGGGACTACGTGCGTAACAAGGCGCAAGAGAAGGGGCTGGCTATGCGGGAGCAGGGTTGGTCGGGGGCCGCGATGCTCCCCTACAACGAGCTGGAGTACAGCGGCTTCCGGCACACGGTGGAGGGCCTGCTGGGCCAGTTCTCCGTGCGGAAGGACGGCCACAAAGCCGTTACCCACGCCGCCCACTCAACTCCGTAGCAACAGACGCCGCTCCGGCACTCCCTGGAGGGTGGCCAGCCCCCACAAGGGCTTGCGAAAAGCCTGTCACCATGCTCCGCTCGTGGTGAGCTTGTCGAACCATGAGCGACTCGCCCTTCGACAAGCTCAGGGTGAGCGGGATTGTGTCGTGACATGCATGCGCAGATTTACGAGCAGACGTGTTAAGTAAACTCCTCCTGGGGACCCGTAATTCCGGCAAGGCCAGGGAGCTGAGGAAGCTGCTGGAGGGTGCTCCCGTGGAGCTCTTGACCCTGGACATGGTGGGCATCACCGCCGAGGTGGAGGAGACAGCCGGCTCCATCGCCGGAAACGCGGCGCTCAAGGCGAAGACCTACGCCGCTCTCAGCGGCCTTCCCACCCTGGCCGACGACTCGGGCCTAGAGGTAGATGCCCTGGGCGGTGAGCCTGGGGTTCTGTCGGCCCGCTACGCAGGCCCCGACGCCTCAGACCAGGAGAGGGTGAGGTATTTACTGAGCAAGCTGGAAGGTATAACATGGAATAAGCGGGGGGCGCGATTTCGCTCCGTTATAGCCCTGGCTGAACCGTCGGGACAGGTGCATCTGTTCGAGGGGACGTGTGAAGGGGTGATTGCCCTTGAACCCGTGGGCACGGACGGGTTTGGCTACGACCCCATCTTCTACATACCAGCCCTGGAAAAACACATGGCGGAGCTCACTTTAGAGGAGAAGAACCTCATCAGCCACCGCGGCAGGGCGGCCAGGAAGGTAGTGGCGTACCTGGAAGGCGTGCCGAGAAGCGGGTAATGTGACCCGTCCAAGGGATGAGAGCTAATTCGTACAGACGCATACGTGAGTAGCAACAGCCGCTTCGAGGGGATATGGACTCCAAGTCAATGAACGGTGGGCCAACAGGGCTCCAGCCGAAGATGCTCAGGGACGTCTTTGGCAGGCCGTTGAAAGACCTGCGGATTTCGGTCACGGACCGGTGCAACTTCCGCTGCACCTACTGTATGCCCGCGGAGATATTCGGAGAGAGCTACCAGTTTCTGCCCAAAGGGGAGATACTCACCTTTGAGGAGACCACCCGCCTTGCCCAGGTCATGGTACGGCTGGGAGCCACCAAGATAAGGCTGACGGGAGGGGAACCCCTGGTCAGAATCGGCCTGGAGAGGCTGGTTGCCATGCTCGCCGGTATCGAGGGCATAGAGGACCTGACCCTCACCACCAACGGCTATCTCCTGGCCCAGAAGGCCCAGGCCCTCAAGGACGCCGGCCTCCGGAGGATTACCGTGAGCCTGGACACCCTGGACGATGCCATCTTCGGCAGGATGAACGGCCGCGGCTTCGGCGCGGCAGAGGTGCTTCGCGGCATAGAGAAGGCGGAGAAGGTGGGCTTTCACCCGATAAAGGTGAACGTCGTGGTCCAAAAGGGCGTAAACGACCACACCCTCATTGACCTGCTCCGGCACTTCAGAGGGACGGGTATCATCGTGCGTTTCATCGAGTACATGGACGTGGGGAATCTGAACGGGTGGAAGCTGGACCACGTGGTTCCCTCCGCCGAGCTGGTCCGGCGAATCAACGCGGAGATGCCCATGGAGCCGGTGGAGAAAAACTACCGGGGCGAGGTGGCCAACCGTTACAGATACCTGGACGGAGCGGGAGAGGTCGGGTTCATATCGTCGGTGACGGAGCCTTTCTGCGGCGATTGCACGCGAGCAAGGCTCTCCACGAACGGGAAGCTCTACACCTGTCTCTTCGCCAGCGAGGGACGGGACCTCATGGGGCCCATGCGCTCAGGAGCCAGCGACCAGGAGCTGGAGGAGATCGTAAGTGCCGTATGGAGTCGTCGTGTAGACCGGTACTCGGAGACAAGAACCTCCATGACTGAGCCGCCGCCCCGAAAGGTGGAGATGTACCAGATGGGCGGATGACTTGAGGGCGGCGCGACATAGGGGTATGATGTGTGGGACAGCGAAGCGGCTGTCCCACATCTGTCTCCATAGAGGGGTGGGAGTAAAAAGTGCCTGAGATGATCCACATCTACACCGACGGCTCCTGCCAGGGGAACCCCGGCCCCGGAGGGTGGGGCGCGATCGTCGAGCGGGATGGCAAAAAGCGGGAGCTCGCAGGCCGCGAAGGCGATACCACCAACAACCGTATGGAGATTACCGCGGCCATCAGGGGCCTGGAGGCCACTCCCGATGGCTCCGAGGTCACCATCCACAGCGACAGCCAGTACCTGGTGAACACCATGACCCGGGGCTGGAAGCGGAACGCGAATCAGGACCTGTGGGCCGCTCTGGATACCATGGTTAAACACCGACGCGTGAGATGGCAGTGGGTACGGGGGCATGTGGGGCATCCGGAGAACGAGCGCGCCGACAGTCTGGCCAGAGGGAGATGACGAGTATGTCCGAAGGTGGTTCCAGACTCACCCACCTGGACGAGCAGGGCAGGGCCAGGATGGTAGACGTGGGATGGAAGGAGGAGACGCAGCGGGAGGCGGTGGCCCGAGGCTCCGTGGTGATGAAAAAACAGACCCTGGAGCTAATCAAGATGGGTGGAGTGGAGAAAGGGGATGTGCTCTCGGTGGCTCGTGTGGCGGGCATCATGGGGGCCAAGCGCACCTCGGACCTGATCCCGCTGTGTCATCCCCTGCCCCTGGACCAGGTGACGGTGGAGCTGGAGTTGGACGAGGCCCGGAGCGCCGTCAACATTACCGCCACGGCCAGGACCACCGCGAAGACAGGGGTGGAGATGGAGGCCCTCACCGCGGTGGCCGTCGCCGCCCTTACGGTGTACGATATGTGCAAGGCGGTGGACCGGGGCATTCGCATAGAGGGGGTGCGGCTGGTGAAGAAGACGGGAGGCAAGAGCGGGGACATCATCCTGGAGGGATGAGTTGGCCTCACAACAAGCGCCTCGAAGAGTCTTCGACTGGGGCAGCCCTCAAAGGTCTCCAAAACAGGTGCACAAAGCGTTGACCTGGCAAAAAGTCTGTGATACTATGCACGAGGTTCGGTGGCGACGGTGAACAGGGGAACCCTGGCGATAGTCATGCAACTGGTGGGGGTGGGGTGGTACCTCGCCACGTGCATAATCATGGGCCTCTTGGGAGGCCTGTGGCTTGACAGAAAGCTGGATACGGTGCCTGTTTTTAGCTTGATGGGGACGGCACTTGGTACGGCCCTGGCCTTTTACGGCACGTACAAGTTGGTGTTGCCCCTTCTCAACAACCAGGGGCCAAGCAAGAAGAACGGGGAGAAATAGCCCGACCATGACACCCAGGCTCAAGCGGATCATGGCTCTCAGCGCTGTCGTGGTGGTCGCCCTGCTGGTCGCCGGCCTGGCTACTGGAGCCATTGGGGCATCCCTGACGGGCAGCGAGAGCTTCCTCCCTGAGCCGGAGATTCACATGCCTCCTCAGAAGGTGTTCGTCACCGATATCGTGGAGGGCCATGAGGGTGACGCGCCTGAAGAGGAGCACGCAGCAGGGACCGTTGGCGCTGGCGACGGATTCGTCCTCACCAACACCATGCTCTCTTCCTGGATTGTAAGTGTGCTCCTGATTGGGCTTTTCTTCGCCGCCACCCGGCGCATGGCCCTGGTTCCCCGGGGGTTGCAGAACCTGATGGAGATGGCGGTGGAGGCGCTGCATGGCTTCGTGGAGGGAGTGGCGGGGCATTCCAACGCCCGGCGGTTCTTCCCCATAATCGCCACCATCTTCCTCTTTGTGATGTTCAACGCCTGGATTGGCCTGTTGCCCATTTACCCCAGTCTGGGTTTCCGGGATGAACACGGCATCATCGTGAGGCACCTGCTGCGCCCGGCGGGGACAGACCTGAACATGCCCCTGGCCCTGGCCCTCACCTCCTTCGTCTTCGTGGAGTTCTGGGGATTCAGGCTTCTGGGCCGGCACTACGTCGGCAAATTCATTCGCCTGGAGAACCTGAGGCGGGGCAACTTCCTCCAGGTCCCCATAGACCTTTTCGTGGGGGCGCTGGAGCTCTTGAGCGAGTTCGTGCGCATCATAAGCTTCACCTTCAGGCTTTTCGGCAACATGACCGCGGGGGAGATACTGATCCTGGTGGTGACCTTCCTGGTGCCTTTCGTGGCGCTGCTTCCCTTCTATGGGCTGGAGTTGCTGGTGGGCTTTGTTCAGGCCCTCATCTTCGCCGGCCTTACCCTGGTGTTCGTGGTGGTGGCGGTAACCCCTCACGGCGAGGAGGAGCATTCTTAGAGCGGGAGGTCAGAGAGATGGAGATAGTGTTCCTGGCCCTGGCAATCGCGGGCGTTGGCCTGCTGGCAGGCATTCTGGGCGGGATATTCGCCCTTTACACCAAGATCGAATGACAGATGCCGTAGATGCTCTTCTGGCGATCTGCTAGACAGCACTGAACGATAAGGAGGAGTCATGGATGTAGAGTCGGTAAAGCTACTGGCAGCGGCGTTGGCTATCGGCCTGGGTGCGCTGGGCCCTGGGGTGGGCATTGGCGTCCTGGGGGCAGCGGCCATGAACGCCATCGGACGCAATCCTGAGGCGAGAGGAGCCATCCTCACCAACATGATCCTGGCCATCGCCTTCGCCGAGGCCATCGCCATCTACGCCCTGATCGTGGCCTTCCTGTTGCTCTTCGTGGCGTAGGCTGGAGAGAGCCTGTTGCAGCGTTAGGAAATCGAGGGGAGGAGCGTATGGCAGACCTGGGTTTTCACATACCCAGCCTAATAGCTTACGTCGTTAACTTCGTCATACTGCTTGCTGTCCTCTACATGGTGGGCTACAAGCCCATCCTCCGTATGCTGGACCAGCGGTCCGAGCGCATCCGGGAGAGCGTGGAGACGGCAGAGCGGGTGAGGCAGGAAGCGGCGCGGCAGCAAGAGAGCATGGAGAAGAGGCTGGATGAGGCCCGTCAGGAGGGGCAGAGCCTCCTGGCTCAGGCCAGGGAGATGGCCGAACGGTACCGGGAGGAGGAGCGGGAGAAGGCACGCCAGGAGGCGGAGGCCTTCATAGCCCGAGCCCGGGATGAGATCCGGCGGGAGCGGGATGAGGCCATAGATGGGGTGCGCCGCCACTTCGCCGAGCTGGCCATTCTGGCCGCGGAGCGGGTGATAGAGCGCTCCCTGGACGCAGGCGCTCACCGGGACATCATAGAGAGGGTGCTGGCAGAGAGCCCCAGCATCGACCGGAGCTAGAGAGGACTTATGCCCAGAAGACCCTCGGCAAGGCGATATGCCCAGGCCCTCTTCCAACTGGCCCTGGAGAGGGATGAGATAGAGCGGTGGCAGAGGGAGTTGCTCTTCATGGAGGGGGCTTTGCAGGAGAGGGAGTTCGCCTCCTTCCTCGGCATGCCCAAGTTCAGGCTTGCCCAGAAGATGGCCGTGATACGGGAGGCTTTCCCAAGTCTGAGCCCCCTGGCCCGCAATCTGCTGGGCCTTCTGACCTCCCGTGGAATAACGGATATGATGCCCTCCATCCGAGAGGAGTACGGCGTCCTGCTGGACCGACACCAGGGCCTGGAACGGGCCCAGGTGGTCAGCGCCGTGCCCCTGGAGGAGGGTCACAGAAACCGGCTGGTGCAGTATCTCAGGGAGCTCATCGGCAAGGAGATTGTGCTGACCGCCGCGGTAGACCCCGGTGTTATCGCGGGACTGGTGGCCCGGGTGGGGGATAGGCTCATCGACGGCAGCGCCAGGACCCGGCTCCAGGACTTGAGGAGATCGTTGGCTGAGGCAGCTCTTTAAGAGTCGCCTCCAATAGCTAGGCTAGAGGTGGAATATGGCAGTTCGTGGACAGGACATTACCTCGGTGATCAAACGGCAGATTCAGGAGTTCGGCGGCCAGGTCACCATGGTGGACGTAGGCACTGTGGTGGCGGTGGGAGACGGCATTGCCCGAATTCAGGGTCTGGCCGGGTGTCGCTACACAGAGCTCCTGGAGTTGCCGGGGGGCGTCATGGCCATCGCCATGAACCTGGAGGAGGATAGCGTGGGCGCTGTCATCCTGGGCGAAGACTCCCGCATAAAGGAGGGGGATGAGGTGCGCTCCACGGGCAGAATCGTGGAGGTGCCCGTGGGAGAGGCCCTTCTGGGCCGGGTGGTGGATGCCCTGGGACGTCCCATAGATGGCAAAGGCCCCATAAGGGCCCAGAAGACCAGGCCGGTGGAGAGGGTGGCTCCCAACGTGGTCACCCGCAGGGCTGTGACGACGCCGGTGCAGACGGGCCTCAAGGCCATTGACGCCATGATACCCATCGGGCGGGGACAGCGGGAGCTCATCATCGGGGACCGCTCCACGGGCAAGTCGGCCATCGCCCTGGACACCATCGTCAATCAGCGGGGTGGCGACCTGGTCTGCATCTACGTAGCCATAGGCCAGAAGACGGGAAAGGTAGCCCAGACGGTGGCTACCCTGGAGCAGAAGGGGGCCATGGAGCACACCATTGTGGTGGCGGCCAACGCCTCGGATCCCGCTCCCCTCCAGTACCTGGCCCCCTACGCCGGGTGTGCCATGGGGGAGGAGATCATGGAGCAGGGCAAGGACGCCCTTATCATCTACGACGACCTCTCCAAGCACGCCTGGGCTTACCGGCAGCTCTCCCTGCTGCTCAGGCGTCCTCCGGGACGGGAGGCCTATCCCGGAGATGTCTTCTACCTCCACAGCCGTCTCCTGGAGCGTTCGGCCAAGCTGGACGCGGAGTATGGCGGCGGGTCTCTCACCGCCCTGCCCATCATCGAGACCCAGGCGGGGGACGTGTCCGCCTACATACCCACCAACGTCATCTCCATCACCGATGGACAGATATACCTGGAGGCTGACCTGTTCAACGCCGGCATTCGCCCGGCGGTGAACGTGGGCCTCTCGGTCTCTCGCGTGGGGGGATCGGCCCAGACCAGGGCCATGAGACGGGTGGCGGGGCGGCTGCGCCTGGACCTGGCCCAGTACCGGGAGTTGGTGACCTTCGCCCAGTTCGGCACCGCCGACCTGGACGCCGCCACCAAGTCCCAGCTTGAGCGGGGCCAGCGCATCACCGAGGTGCTGAAGCAGCTCCAGTACCAGCCCATGTCCCTGGAGAAGCAGGTCACCATCATGTACGCCGTCATCAACGGCCACCTGGACGACGTGGCCATCGGCAAGCTCAAGGAGTTTGAGGATGCCTTTCACCGGTTCATGAGTGGGGCCCATCCGGAGATTCTGAAATCCATCGTCGAGACCAAAGACCTGGAAGGGGCAGCCGTTGAGGCCCTGGTCAGCGCCATCGCGGAGTTCAAGAAAACGGTGCCGTATTAGGGGGATATCATGGGACTTGTCCGTTGCGACCGTCATGGGGCTCCAATGGGGAAGAGACACTATGTTCGCTGTGTAGACCCTCTCGGCTATCCGCAAACTGCGGCTATCTGTGGGCTCAAAGACTGTTACGAACCCGGTCGAGTTTGGTTGGATGAGGACGATGTTAAAGTCTACAATGAGGGCAGGCGCGTTATTGACCTTCCTACTGCTGCTGCGAAGGTTGAGGTGGAGTATGGGGAGTGCAGAGGGGCGAAGCCCCTTTGACGGGGTTCTAGGGGTGTCCCCTAGCTTCCTTCTCTTTTCCCCCTTTCCTGGCAGGAGAGGGGGCCAGGGGGTGAGGTTCTGATATGCCTAACATAAGAGTCATACGCAGGCGCATCCGCAGCGTCCAGAACACGGCCAAGGTCACCCGGGCCATGGAGATGATCGCCGCCTCCAAGATGCGGCGTTCCCAGCAGCGGCTTCTGGCGGGCCGGCCCTACGCGGAGATGATGCGGGAGGTCCTGGGCCACCTGGCGGCCCAGATCGGCGACACCGGAGATGAGGTTCATCCCCTGCTGCGGCGTCGGGAGGTGAAGCGCATCGAGGTGATTCACATCGCCCCCGACCGGGGGCTCTGCGGTGGCCTCAACTCCAACCTGAACCGGGCCGCGGGGCGCTTCATCCTGGACCAGGGGGCGCCGGTGAGCGTCGTCGCCGTGGGAAAGAAGGCTCGAGATTTCATGGTGCGCTCCGCCCGGGATGTGCGTGCCGTGTTCACCGACCTGGGAGACCGCCCCTCTCTGATGGACAGCCTTTCCATCTCTCACCTGGTCATCCAGGACTACGCGAGCGGCTACGCCGACGAGGTGTATGTTGTATACGGTCGCTTTGTCTCCACGGTGATACAGCGGCCCTTCATCCAGAAGCTCCTTCCCGTGGAGCCGGCGCACCTGGAGTCCAGCCTGGTGGGAGGCTACATCTACGAGCCCAACACCACAGAAGTCCTGGGCTCCCTTCTGCCGCGTTTTGTGGAGATGCAGATATACCACGCCCTCCTGGAGGCCATCGGCAGCGAGCAGTCCGCCCGCATGGTAGCCATGCGCAACGCCACGGACAGCGCCAATGAGATGATTCAGGACCTCACGCTGCTGATGAACAAGGTGCGCCAGGAGGCCATCACCAAGGAGCTTCTGGACATCGTGGGAGGAGCGATGGCCCTGGAGGGATAGAGCCTCGCCCTAAAGTCGAAGGAGAGAAAATGCCAAAAGGAACCAAGGGAAGGGTCGTACAGATAATAGGCACCGTTCTGGATGTCGAGTTCCCCCCGGACGAGTTGCCCGAGGTGAACAATGGGCTGGAGATTCACCGCGACGGGGAGCGGCTGATGCTGGAGGTGGAGCAGCACATCGGTAACAACTGGGTCCGCTGCCTGTCCCTGGGTGCCACCGAGGGCCTCAGGCGGGGCGAAGAGGTGGTGGATACCGGAAGGCCCATTGCCGTTCCCGTGGGCCGTGGCACTCTGGGGAGACTGTTCAACGTCACCGGAGACCCCCTGGACAATCTGGGTCCGGTTGAGGCCGAAGAGACCTGGCCCATTCACCGGGAGCCTCCCTCCTTCGAGGAGCAGGAGTCCCATACCGAGATGCTGGAAACGGGCATCAAGGTCATTGACCTCATCACTCCCTTCACCCGGGGTGGCAAGATCGGGGCTTACGGCGGCGCTGGAGTGGGCAAGACCGTCATCATCATGGAGCTCATCCGCAACATCGCCACGGTTCACAAAGGGTACTCCGTCTTCGCCGGGGTGGGAGAGCGCTCCCGGGAGGGCAACGACCTCTGGCACGAGATGCAGGGCTCGGGAGTGATAAAGAACACCGTCCTGGTCTTCGGCCAGATGAACGAGCCGCCGGCGGTGCGCCTGCGTATTGCCCTCACGGGCCTCACCATGGCGGAGTACTTCCGGGACCGGGAGGGCCAGGACGTGCTCCTGTTCATTGACAACATCTACCGCTACATTCTGGCGGGCATGGAGGTGTCCGCTCTGCTGGGACGCATGCCCTCGGCGGTGGGATACCAGCCGACCCTCGCCACGGAGATGGGAGACCTGGAGGAGCGCATCACCACCACCAAGAAGGGCTCCATCACCTCCTTCCAGGCCATCTACGTTCCCGCGGACGACTACACGGACCCGGGCATCGTCACCACCTTCGCCCACCTGGACGCCGTCATTGCCCTGGAGCGCTCCATCGCCGAGCAGGGCCTCTACCCCGCGATGGACCCCCTCACCTCCAACTCCCGCATCCTGGACCCCCTCGTCGTAGGAGAGGAGCACTACCGGGTGGCCCGGGGAGTCCAACAGGTGCTCCAGCGGTACAAGGACCTCCAGGACATCATCGCCATCCTGGGCATGGAGGAGCTATCCGAGGAGGACAAGGTCACCGTCGCCCGCGCCCGCCGTATCCAGCGTTTCCTCTCGCAGCCCATGTTCGTGGCCGAGGCCTTCACCGGCCGGGACGGCCGCTACGTGCCCGTGAAGGAGACGGTGCGGGGTTTCAAGGAGATTCTGGAGGGCAAGCACGACGACCTCCCTGAGCAGGCTTTCTACATGGTGGGCGGCATAGAAGAGGCGGTGGCGGAGGCCGCGAAACTGCGGGCGGGGGTGAGCTAAAGGAGGCGGAATGCTGGAGTTCATAGTACAGTCGCCCAGGAACAGGCCCGATCTGGTGGAGGTGCGCTACGACTGCCAGTGCGGGTGCAAGCCGCGAGCCCGCTACGAGAGGGGTAGCGACGAGGCCAACTTCGAGCACTGCTGCTGCGGGCAGGTCCATTTCGTGGGTGCCCGAGCGGAGGAACGCCTGAAAGCCTACCTGGGTGAGCGCTCCGCCCAGGGTCTGGATGCAGAGGTGGGGGAATACTCCATCCACGCTTTGCAGGTGAAGGCCCCGTGGGGTGAGCCGGTGCCGGTGGCCTACGCCCTGCCGGCCATGCACAAGAAACACTAGCAGGCTGCCTGACTGTAGGTGCAGGGCTCGCCCTGCTCGGGACGAAAGGGGACATTATGGCACCGATGAAAGTGGAGATCATCACCGCGGAGCGGGTGGTCTACTCCGAGGACGTGGATGTGGTGGTGGCTCCGGGCATTGAGGGGGAGTTGGGCATACTGCCCCATCACGCCCCCCTGATGACCACGCTTCAGTCCGGGGAGATTCGTGTGCGCAAGGGTGGCGAGGAGATATCCATGGCCGTGAGCGGCGGATTTCTGGAGGTGATGGCCAACAAGGTGACCATCCTGGCCGACTCCGCCGAGCGGGCCGAAGAGATAGACGAGGCCCGTGCCCAGGAAGCCATGAGACGTGCAGAGGAGCGCCTGCGAACCCACGCATCCGATGTGGACCTGGAGCGGGCCGTGGCTGCTCTGCGCCGCTCTCAGGCGAGGCTCAAGGTGGCGCGCCGTCGCCGCACAAGACCCTCCCCCCCTCAAGTCTAGCTCTCGCCCTGGCTCTCCTTGTAGTCGCCTGACGGGGCCGTCGCGCCATGACCTCCCAGCTTCAGATAGTAGGTCATGGACTGAAGGGCCAGGATGGGGTCGATGTTGCGAACCCGCACCCCAGGGGGGACCTGGGGGCCTATGGGGGCGTAGTTCAAAATGGCTCCTATGCCACACCTCACCAGTTGGTCTATGACACCCTGGGCCTGGTCGGCGGGGACGGCCACAATCCCGATGTGAATATCCCTCTCCTTGATGGTCTCCTTCAGCTCTGAAACGGGCTGGATCACCAGGGCCCCAAGTTTCTGCCCCACCTGGCGGGGGTTCTCTTCGAAAGCGGCGATGATGTAGAAACCCTCAGGGGTGAATCCGGGGTAGCTGATAATGGCCCTGCCCAGGCGTCCCACTCCCACCAGGCAGGCGTTCCATCTCCTCTCCAGGCCGAGGACCTGCCGCAGCTCTTCCAGGAGGTATCTCACCGGATAGCCTCGGCCCTGCTTGCCAAAGCGGCCAAAGTAGCTCAGGTCCTTGCGAATCTGGGCCGCTGTCACCTGGAGCTGAGCCCCCAGCTGCTCCGAGCTCACTACCGGCACGTCGCGCCTGAGCAGCTCCGCCAGGGCGCGCACGTACTGGGGGAGACGGATAACCACCACTGCGGGAACTTCGTTCCCTGCTCCGAAGAGCTTATTCGACATCTCAGAGCTCTTTCACGGGGCCCTCCAGCCACGTCGGTGGGGACACAGAAGTTTAGTGACATGATTCTATATTTGGACAGAGGTTTCGTCAACTACTTGTGAAAGACTTCATCAGGCAGGGCGAGCCCTGCACCCACACCTCTCAGAAGCATTCATAAGCGGTTGAACAGGGGTCTGGAAGGTGTGGGTCTGGGCCGTGCCCGGGGGGAACACCCCCAGACCCCCTCCAGAAGGGACCGGCCTGCTGCTGTCAGGAAAACACCTGGCGATACGGAGTATCAGGCTAGTCCAGCTTCCGCATCCGCGGCATGAAGGCCAGCGCCAGGACACACAGGATGACCAGAAGGATGGCGAGACCTCCCACCGCCCACTGCACCCCTATGTAATCGGTCATGACCGCGGCGAAGAAGGCCATGAAGCTGGTGAGGCCGAACTCCATCATGTAGACGCTCATCACCCGGCCCCGGTGCTCATCATCCGTGTAGTACTGTAGCAGGGTGTTGCTCAGGGTCATGCGGACCGTCTGGCCCAGGCCGATCACGACGATCATGGCCAGAGAGAGAGACCACGCGCTGGAGAAGGAGAATCCCGTCAGTCCCAGGCCCAGGACTAGGCTCCCCACTATCAGCATGAGGCCGCGTCTCTTGTTGGGCAGCGAGGCCAGGACAAGGGAGCCAGCTATGGCCCCGATGCCGGAGACGCTCATCAACACCCCCAGCCCCCCTGCGCCTACCTGAAGAATGTCCTCGGTGAACACGGGCAGCAGCGACATATAGGGCATGGAGAGGAGGACTATGACCAATGCGAATACCAGGACCATGAGTATGGTGGGCTCATTACGGATGTAACGGAAGCCGTCTTTCACGTCTGCCAGGGCGCCGCGCCCCCGGAGGGATATGGTGCCCGTGAGGGGCATGAGGGCGAAGAACACGACGGCCACAAGGTACATGCCGGCTATGAAGAAGTAAGCGGCCTCGAAGCCAAAACCCTCTACAAAGAAGCCGGCCAGGGCGGGCATCACCAGGCGGTTCACGTTCATCTCCAGGGAGCCGAGAGCCACGGCGTTCATGAGGTCTTTCTCGCCCACGATTTCGGCGATTATGGCCTGGCGCGAGGGCATCATGAGCCCCTGCACGGTCCCCTTCAACAGAGCGGCTACCACCAGTATCCACCAGGAGTTGGGAATGTCCTTGCTCAAGAAACCGAAGATCAGTGACAAGGCAATACCCAGAGTGAGTACACCCGAGGCTGCCATGCCCCACAGAAGGACGTACTTCTTCTGGACCCGGTCCGCGATGACCCCGCCGTAGAGGGAGAAGAGGAGCATGGGTATGGAGTTGGCCAGGGCCATCACTCCCAGGGCGGTCGCCGAACCGGTGATGCGATAGATGAGGAGGGAGCGGGCCAGCATCTCCATGTTCATGGCGGCGAACTGGCCTGCCATAGCCGCGTAGTAGAGGCGAAAGACGGGGCTCTTGAGGGATCTGAATGCCCGCAGGTCGCGGAAGGAGATGCCACCCCCCATTCCCATACCGTGCCCCATCCCCTGACCGCCATCCCGCTGGCCTACGACGTCCCGGGCCTCGGAGGCTGAGACAGCCCCGACCTCCTCTGTTTTATCTCTTGTTGGCTTATCCATTACCCGCTCTTCTTATCTACCGGCGCATGGGTGTTTGATTTTATGAGGTGGGTTGCTCTTCCAGGAAGTCCCTTCCCTGGGCCGGTTCAGGGGGGTGGGGTCCCGAGGGTTGTAACGGAGTTTAGCACAGGCACAACCCACTTCCAAGGGGGTCGCGGAGGACACCCCCAGGTCAGACTTCGAGATGGCCTCTGGTGGACAGGGCTGAGGTCGAAGACTCTTCGAGGCAAGAGCCGGGGGGCTTGGGTTCGATCAGCTGTTGGTCCTCTTCGCCTCCTCGGCTACCCTCTCCGCAAGGTGGGCTGGTACGGGATCGTAGTGGTCGAACTCCAGGGTAAAGGAGCCCTTGCCCTGGGTCAGGGAGCGCAGGTCTGTGGAGTAACGCAGCATCGCGCTCTGGGGCACCTCCACGCTTATGATGGTGTAGCCGTCCTGGGGAAACATTCCCAGGATACGGGCCCTTTTTGTGTTGAGGTCTCCGGTGACCTCTCCGGTGAAGCTGTCAGGCACCTTGACCTGGGCTTTCATAATGGGCTCCAGGAGGACAGGTTGAGCCAGGCTCAACCCTTTCCTGAAGGCGTGGCCCCCCGCGATCTCGAAGGACATGCCCGATGAGTCCACGGGGTGGAAGCTCCCATCGTACAGGATCACTCGGATGTCCACCACGGGGTATCCAGCTATCACTCCCTCATCCAGGGACTTGATCACTCCCTTCTCCACGGCGGGGTAATACTCCCTGGGCACGTTGCCTCCCACCACCCGCTCCCCGAACTCGAACCCGCTGCTCCTGGCCAGGGGCTCCAGCTCCAGGAACACATGGCCGTACTGCCCGTGGCCCCCGGTCTGCTTCTTGTGTTTGTATTCGACCCTGGTGGTGACGGTTATGGTCTCCTTGTAGGGGACTTTGGGGACCTGGAGTATCAGGTCTGTCCCGAACTTCCGCCTTATCTTGTCCCCAGCCACCTCCACGTGGCTGTCTCCCAGCCCTGATAGCAGTATCTCCCCGGTGTCGGGCTCCCGGAACACCCTGAGGCTGGGGTCCTCTTCTACTATGCGGCTCAGGGCGGTGGACATCTTGTCCACATCCTGTTTGCTCTTGGGGGACACCGCCACGGTGTGACAGGCTTCGGGAAAGGAGATGCCCGCCAGGGTCCAGGGGTGTTCTTTCTGGCACAGAGTATCCCCTGTGGTGGTGAAGTTGAGCTTGGCCACAGCCCCGATATCCCCTGCGGAGACCAGAGGGGTCTGCTCCTGGTTCTTCCCACGAGGGGTGAACAGCTGGCCTATGCGCTCCGCCTGGCCCTTGTTGGTGTTCCATGCCTGGGAATCGCTGGCGAGGGTGCCGCTGTACACTCTGAAGTAGGACATCCTTCCCACGTAGGGGTCGGCGGAGGTCTTGAACACCAGGGCGGCCAGGCTGTCTCCCGCCTCGGGCCGTAGCGTCGACTCCTGCTGAGAGGCTGGGTTTCGAGCTGCGGGCGGCGCCACGTCTCCGGGGGAGGGCATGTAGTCTATCAGGGCGTCGAGGAGCTCCCGAATCCCGATCCCTGAGGTCGCCGAGCCTGCCAGTATGGGCACTATCTGGCCCGAGGCAACGCCCTTCCTCAGGCCCTCCTTGAGCTCCGCCTCGGTGATGGGTTCTCCTTCCAGGTACTTGATGGCCAGGTCGTCGTCGCTCTCCGCCGCCGCTTCCGCCAGGCGTTCTCTGGCCTCCTCCATGTCCCGGGAGAGCTCCGGCGGGCAGTCCTGGCTCGGGCCCAGGATGTTCAGGACGCCCCGGAAGCCGGCCTCACTCCCCATGGGGATGTGGATGGAAACGCACTTGCGGCCAAACCGCTGCTGGAGGGATGTCACCGTCCGCGAGTAATCGGCGTTCTCCCGATCCATTTTGTTGACGAAGAGGATGCGGGGTATCGATTGCTGATCCAGTAGCTCCCACATCTGCTCCGTGCCCACCTCTATTCCAGAGGGTGCCGCTACCACCACCATCGCGCCATCGGCTACCCGCAGCCCCGAGATGACCTCCCCCAGGAAATCCGCGTATCCAGGGGTGTCTATCAGGTTGATCTTGTGCTCATTCCAGAGGCACGGGACCAGGGCCATCTGAGTGCTGCTTCTTCGCCTTATCTCTTCTGGCTCGTAGTCGGAGACGGTGTTGCCGTCATCTACCCGGCCCATCCTTGAGGTCGCCCCCGTGGCAAAGAGCAGGGCCTCTGCCAGGGAGGTCTTACCGGCCCCGCTATGAGAGAGGAGCACGATATTCCTCAGCCGCTCTACAGTAAGGCTCTGCATGGTGCGTCCCTCCTTTAGATCAGCGCTGTCTATTTAGCTTTGTATCAGCGAAGGGATGATGCTCTTGGTTTCATGGCGTTCGGCGGGGGGCTCCGGGTGAGTTTTCGCCTCCATTGTAGACAAAGGGCTCCTGGGATGCAAGGCCGGTTTCCTGTATTCGGCGTTGCAAGCCCATACGTTGGGGTCTACCTGTCAAGGGAGAGGCGTGTGATGTCGTTGAAACTGTTGCTGCGCTGGTCTGATCATCCTTCAGCCGAAGGACAGTTCGTAAGATGTGGGTCTGGGCTAATCCCTGCCACGCCCTGCCTCTACGGGCGGGCACCGAGAAACGAGGGGTCCCACAGCGAATCCCTCCCATAGTAGACGGGGCGGCCCACGTGGAATCCCTCCAAAGGGGCGAACTCGCCTGCTCGGAGGGCCTCAAGGAGATCGCTTCCGTTGCGGACATCCCCCTTAAAGATGGTGGTCCCTTTTGCCAGGCCCTGGGTGGAGTGGGCGTCGCTCCCCCCCGTTCCCCAGTGACCCAGCACCCTGGCTACCCCTTGGGCAAACCGGTTCTCTATCTCCAGATTGCCGCCGTTCACCACCTCCACCTCGTCCACCAGCTCGAAGATGGGGTGCAGAGCACCCTCTTCAGGAATGCGGGGAACGGCGGCAGGGTTCTCAAAGAGCATGTTTTGAGTGTAGATGCCAGGAGGGTCGAAGAGAAAGCGGAAGGGATGCGCCAGGATCATGAAGCCTCCCACCCGCTTCACCTCTTTACGCAGCTGCCGGACGGTATCGATACCCCCCGCGGGCCCCGTCACGTAGTTCTCCATGCCCAGGGTAATGATGTGTCCCAGGGGAGTGTACATCTCTATCGCCCGCACCATGACTATGTCCTGGCGGCGCGCGAACTCCTCGAAGCTGTGGCGCGGCCAGCCATTGTGCTCCGTCACCATGATGCCCGTAAGTCCCAGACGATGGACCTCCGTCACCAACTCCTCAGGGGTGAGGGCGCTGTCGGGACTTCCCTGGTTGGTATGGACATGGAGGTCAAAAATCGAATACATTCAGCGGCACTTCTCCCTATCAGACAGGCATCCCCGCGAGGGGATCACAGTGTATATATAAGGGAATTCTATCCCGCCCGTCAAGAGAGGGTTCTCGTCGGAGGGTTGGTGAGAACGCCGCCGGCACGATTACCCATTGCTACGAAAATGCCATCCAGCATTGCCCATATGTCATTATGTCATTCCGAGGAAGTCCTTCCCTGAAGGACGACCGAGGAATCTAAGACCTACGCCTTTAGCAAGCTGTTCGGAAAGACCCTCACCCCCTGTGTCCCCCTCTCCCTTGGCAAGGGAGAGGGGGAGGAAAAGGAATCTGGGGGACACCCCCAGAACAGCATTTCCGAACAGCCTACATCATCCCACAAAGGCGGGGGGTGCCCCATGTAACCGGTGGGGCACCCCCTCTCATCCCATTCCATGCTGATGCCTGGCTATTTTGTACCTCAGGCTGGGATACTCCGCAGCCAGCCACTCCCTGACCACCTGCCCCACGTCACCGCCATCCCTGCCCTGAAAAACAGCGTTGAAGGTCGCTGGAAGGACGGTGCTCCACCGTCTCCAGGCCGTATCAACAACTCCCTGGTGAGCGAGGTCCCACCTTCTCACCACCTCCCGGTCCCTTGAACCGTAGGGTCTGGCGGAGCAGCGGTGCACGACGGCGCACACGTCCCCGAAAGGTATGGTGTATACCGCCGTGCCCCCCAGACCTATTCGCCCAAGGGTTGCCCTCTCCGGGCTGTCTGCCACGCAGTAGAGATACAGCCCTGCGCCCCAAGAGGCATCGGGTTGGAGACAGGGTGAAGGCAGGGCAAGCCCTGCACCCATACTCAACTGTCGCTGCCCTGGTCTGACCATGTTATACGGTTCGTGAGGTGTGGGACTGGGCCAAGCCCAGTCTGGGGGACACCCCCAGACCCCCGTCAGAAGGGATTCCCATCCACCGGATGGGAGCCCTCCCCCTCTGGACTCCCCCTTCTTCATCAGCCTGCTTATTCTGGACCACCGTGAGAAGAGGGGCAACGTCCGACGGTATGCCCATAAAACATACCCTGGGATGCATACTTTCAGATGTTGTGCTGGGGTGCGACGGGTGCTATTATGGAGCAAGAGAACCCCCGTGACGGCGGAAGGGTTCACTTTCCCACGGAGGCTGCTTCCTGACTGGAGTTGGCAAACCCACTTTAAGGAGGTGAGCGTTGAGACAGACCGAGATCCCGCTACGCCGAAACTTTGACGGCCTTAACCGCCAGCAGCTGCTCATCTACGCTCGCGAGCTGGGAGAGCATCGCCAGAGAGAGCGGGGACTGGAGCACACCATCTCTCAGCGGGAGCAGCAGATGCGGGAGCTGGCGGCGGCATCCATCGCAGCTCAGGAAGAGGAGCGCCAGTACATCGCCTTCGAGGTCCACGACCGCATCGCCCAGACCCTGGCCGCCGCGTTCCAGCAGCTCCAGACCCTGGAATCCATGACCCAGACCGACCCCAAGACACGGCAGGTGGCGGTGCGCGCCTCAAGCCTGGTACGGGAGGCCATCCGCGAGTCCCGGAACATCATGAACGACCTTCATCCCCCCGTCCTGGACGAGTTCGGTATCGCTCCCCTCATTGAGGAGGAGCTACGCAGCTTCCAGGAGCAGACGCACTGCCAGGTGAGATTCGATGTCGACTACCCGAAGAGACCACCCTCGGACGTGGAGATGGCCCTCTACCGCATTTTCCACGAGGCCCTGATCAACATCAGGAGACACGCTCCCGGCGCCAGAAAGGTGACCGTCTCCCTTGCGTACACGGGCCAGGCCGTCAGCCTCCAGGTTCAGGACGACGGTCCCGGATTCGACGTTGAGGAGGCACTCCAGGCCAAGCGGGTGGGAGGTCTCATGAGCATGCGGCGGCGGGCTGATATCCTCGGTGGGCAATTCGAGATAATCAGCTCCCTCAGCCAGGGGACCAGGGTATCTGTACTCGTGCCCGTAAATGGCAACAACCGGAAAGGGGGGCAAGGGAGATGACTGACCAGGGCAAGGCTCTGCAAGTGTTGCTGGTAGACGACCATCCCGTGGTCAGGGAGGGGCTTCGCTCCATGCTGAGTGGCGCTCCGGGAATCGAGGTGGTAGGCGAGGCGGCCAATGGCGAGGAGGCCATCGCGATGGTCAACGAGCTCAGTCCCCAAGTGGTGCTGACCGATATCCGTATGCCTGGTATGAACGGCATCGAGCTCACGCGAGGGATCAAGGCGGAACGGCCCAACATCGCCGTCATCGTTCTCACCATGTACGACAGCGAGATGTATGTGGTGGAGGCCCTCCGCGCCGGCGCAGCGGGATACCTGGTGAAGGACTCCTCTCGCGAACTCCTGTGCCACGCCATCAGCGTTGTGATGGACGGCGGCACTATGGTCAGAAGCAGCCTCCTCCGGCAGGCGATTCATGGGCTCTCCCGGGGGCCACGGCAGGTTGAAGATGGCCAGAGTGACCCTCAGATGATAGAGCAGCTAACAATGCGGGAGTTGGACGTGCTGCGCCTGGTGGCTCAAGGCCATGCCAACAGGGAGATCGCCTGGGAGCTGAACTTGGCGGAGGTGACTGTGAAGAAGCACGTCCAGAGCATCATCGGCAAGCTGGGAGTCTCCGACCGGACCCACGCGGCCATCGTGGCCGTGCGGCGGGGGCTGGTGGAGTAGTCGTACAACCAGAAGGACAAGCAACGTCAGCTCCAACAGGCTGCGGGGAAAGGGGTGTCCAGAGGGGCGAAGCCCCTTTGGCAGGGGTCTGGAGGTGTCCCCCAGACACTCTATATCCCACTTCCAAAGGAGGGGAAAATGGTCAAGAAGATACTGCTGGCCGATGACGAGGAGGGGGTCCTTGAGCTGCTATCCGCTACCCTTGGGAACGACAAGCGGTATGTTCTCTTCCTGGCCAGGGATGGAGAGGAGGCCCTCAGAATCGCCCGGAGGGAGAAACCAGACCTCCTCTTTCTGGACGTTGTGATGCCCAAGATGAATGGATACCAGATGTGCCAGGCCCTGAAGGAGGACCCGGCCACCGCTCAAACCAGGGTAATAATGCTCACGGCCCTGGCCCAGCAGGCGCACCGGCAGAGAGCCATGGAAGCCGGGGCCGACGACTACTTCACCAAGCCCTTCAGCCCAACGGCACTGCTGAACGTGGTGGAGAACCTCGTCACCATGGGGACATTGGAGAGCTACTCTCCTCTGCCATGAGAAGCTCTGGAGGAGCAAACCCCTAGCCCAAACATCCTGGTGTGATAGGATAGCGAATGTCACCGGACGAAATGGAAGCTCCCCGTGCCTTTGAACGGCTAAGCCGGCAACAGCTGGAGACATACGCCAGGGAGCTCCGTGAGCACTTCCAGGAGGAGCTTCGTCTGCGCAAGGAGATGGAGGCGCTGAACTGGCGAATGACGCAGCAGCTACAAGAGCTCACAGCGCTGAACCGGCTCTTTCGGCGACACCTGAGCGAGCGTTTTGCGGTGGTGGATGCCCACCGGCAGGTCCTCAGGGATCTCACAAGAGTGGCCCAGAAGACCGCTGCCCTGGCAAAACGCGCCGAGGCTCGGCTCCCTCCCGACCTCCAGGGCGCCCGCGGCCCTGGCTCAGAAAACGACGACTCCCGGGTTGAATAGTACCTATTTACAAAACAGGCCGCTATAATCAACCGCTCAGGGTGAGTGGGGAGAGGAATGTCATGCTGAGCGAAGCGAAGCATCTAGGGCGTGTGCCTTTGCCAAGTATGGTAGGCCCTAGATTCCTCACTTCGCTGCGCTGCGTTCGGAATGACATGGGGAGCGCTGCGCAGCGAAGTGAGGAATGACATGGCTTTTTCTCACCCGCGGTAGCGGCTGTCTCCCGACCCCGCTCGTGGTGAGCCTGTCGAACCATGAGCGGCCCACCCCCGGTTTCCATTCTCCTTTTGTTAGGGGTGGGGCGGCTGTGCTATAATCACGACGGAGCGATTTGAGACGCCCAGCGATACACGGTGATGGTAATATCACCTTGGGCCTCCTCAAGAAAACAGCGCCGCCGCTCAAGCAAACCAATAGCTAAGAGGGGATAATGATTCGCTACGATGACATGAGAGTATTCACGGGAAGAGCCCACCCCACTCTGGCCGAGGACATTTGCCAATACCTGAAGATTCCCCTGGGGAAGGCCAACGTCTTCAAGTTCAGCAACGACAACACCTTTGTCCAGTTTCTGGAGAACGTTCGCCAGCGAGACGTCTTTCTTGTCCAGCCCTTCGCCTATCCTCCCAACGATCACATCATGGAGCTGCTGATAATGATTGACGCCGCCAAGAGGGCCTCCGCGGGGCGTATCACCGCTGTCATTCCCTACTACGCCTACGGCCGTACCGACAAGAAGGACCAGCCCAGGGTTCCCATCACGGCGCGCCTGGTGGCCGACCTCCTGAGCGTTGCCGGAGCGGACAGGGTGCTTACCGTAGACCTTCACGCCGGACAGATCCAGGGGTTCTTCAATATACCCGTGGATGAGCTTACCGCCCTGCCCATTCTCGCCCGCTATTTCCTGGGCAAGGGGCTGGACAACCTGGTGGTGGTGGCGGTGGACATCGGCATCAGCAAGCGCTCCAGGGACATGGCGGCCAGGTTGAAGGTGCCCCTGGCCATCATCGAGAAGCGGCGTCCCAACACCAATGAGGAGAGGGTGGAGAGCCTCAACGTCATCGGCGACGTGGCGGGAAAGGTAGCCCTCACCTTCGACGATGAGATAGACACCGCCGGCACCCTCACGTCCGCCGTGGCCGCCCTGGAGAAGGCGGGGGTGAAGGAGGTATACTCCTGTTGCACCCACCCGGTCCTCTCCGGCCCGGGGACCCATCGGGTGGACATGAGCTCCATAAAAGAGCTGGTGGTGACCGACACCCTTCCTCTGCCCTATGAGAAGCGTAACGGCAAGATAGTCGTGCTTTCGGTAGCTCCCCTCCTGGGAGAGGCCATCCGACGGATTCACGAAGGCCTCTCCGTGGGGGCCATGTTCGAGTAGAAGAGATGTCAGACCGTGCTTAGCAAAGTCCTGGGTTTCCTCGGCGACTCCAATGAGAGAGCCGTCAAAAAGCTCCAACCCCTGGTGAAAGAGATCAACTCCCTGGAGCCAGGGATGGAACGACTCTCCAACGAGGCGCTCAGAGCCAGGACCCAGGCCCTGAAGGCCCGCCTCCAGAAGAGTGAGGACCTGGAAGAGCTGCTGCCAGAGGCCTTCGCGACGGTGCGGGAGGCGGCCAGGCGCACCCTGGGACAGCGGCCCTTCGACGTGCAGCTCATGGGGGGCGTCGTCCTGCACCAGGGGAAGGTCGCCGAGATGAAGACGGGAGAGGGGAAGACCCTGGTGGCAACCCTTCCCGTCTACCTCAATGCCCTGACCGGGCGTGGAGTTCATGTAGTCACCGTGAACGACTACCTGGCCAAACGGGACACCCAGTGGATGGGCCCCATCTACGACCTCCTGGGCCTCACCATCGGATGCCTCCAGCACGACGCATCCTTCCTGTATGACTCCACGGTGGGGGAGGAGAATCCCGGCCAGGCCAGGCTGCGGCCCGTGGACAGGAGGGATGCCTACGCCGCCGATATCACCTACGGCACCAACAACGAGTTCGGCTTCGACTACCTGCGGGACAACATGGTAGGGAACCTGTCCCAGCGAGTGCAGCGGGAGCTGCACTACGCCATTGTGGACGAGGTGGACAACATCCTCATCGACGAGGCGAGAACTCCCCTCATCATCAGTGGCCCCGCCGAGGAGTCTACCCAGCTCTACTCCACCTTCGCTCACCTGGTGCCCAGATTACGCCAGGAGGTGGACTACACCGTCGACGAGAAGCACAGGTCCATCACCCTCGTTGACGACGGTATCGCCAAGATGGAGAAGTGGCTCAACCTGGGCAATCTGTACGACCCCGGCAACTACATCTACACCCACTACATCGAGAACGCCCTCAGGGCTCATGTGCTGTACAAGCAAGACCGGGACTACGTGGTCAAAGATGGAGAAGTGATCATTGTGGACGAGTTCACGGGACGGCTCATGCAGGGCCGTCGCTACTCCGACGGTCTCCACCAGGCCATCGAGGCCAAAGAGGGCGTGAAGGTGCAGCGGGAAAGCGTCACCTACGCCACCGTTACCCTTCAGAACTACTTTCGCATGTACCAGAAGCTGGCGGGGATGACCGGCACCGCCGCCACTGAGGCGGAGGAGCTCTCCAAGATATACAAGCTGGAGGTGGTGGTGATCCCCACCCACAAGCTCATGATTCGCGAGGACTTTCCTGACCTGGTCTATGCCACGGAGCAGGCCAAGTTCCGAGCCATTGTGAATGACCTGGAAGAGCTGCACAAGATGGGCCGCCCTGTCCTGGTGGGCACGGTGTCCATCGAGAAGTCGGAGCTCCTCAGCGACATGCTCAAGCGCCGGGGTGTCCCCTGCGAGGTTCTCAACGCCAAGCAGCACGAGAGGGAGGCTGTGATTGTGGCCCAGGCAGGGCGTCCCGGGGCCATCACCGTGGCCACCAATATGGCCGGACGGGGCACAGATATAATCCTTGGGGGCAACCCCATAGGCATGGACCTGTCCCCAGAGCAGTGGCAGGAGGCCCACGACAGGGTGATAGAGCTGGGAGGGCTCCATATTGTCGGTACGGAGCGCCACGAGTCCCGGCGCATAGACAACCAGCTCCGGGGACGCTCTGGCCGCCAGGGAGACCCCGGCAGCTCCCGCTTCTACGTCTCCCTGGAGGACGACGTGATGCGTCGCTTTGGAGGGGAGCGCATGAAAGGGCTCATGGAGTGGGCCGGGTTAGGGGAGGATGTCCCCATCGAGAACCGCCTGGTGAGCAAGTCCATCGAGTCCGCCCAGACCAAGGTGGAGGGCTACCACTTCGAGATACGGAAGAACCTGGTGGAGTACGATGACGTCGCCAACTTGCACCGGGACGTTATCTACTCCGAGCGCCACAAGCTCCTGGAGGGATCAGACCTGAAGACCAACGTCCAGGAGATGATCCACCAGGAGATATCCACCCTGGTAAGTGACCACCTCTCCGAGGACGAGAGCGAGAAGTGGGACGTTGGCGCCTTCATGGCAGAGCTGCGCACCATGTTCCCCCTACCCCCGGACCTGAGCCAGGACGGCCTCACCAGCATGCACCGAGAGGAGATACAGGAGCGCCTGCTGGAGTACGCCGACACCCTGTATGAGGAGCGGGAGAGCCAGATGGGCACTGAGGAGATGCGCACCCTGGAGCGCATAGTGATGCAGCGCACCATCGATGGACACTGGGTGGAGCACCTCACCTCCATGGAGAACCTGCGCCAGGGCATAGGGCTGAGTGCCTTCGGACAGCGAGACCCCCTGGTGATGTACAAGCACGAGGCCCATGAGATGTTCCAGGGTCTCCTGGCCCGCATCCAGCATGATATCGCTCACACCATCTATCACGTGTCTCTGACGGCGCAGCCAGAGGCCCGCACTTCTCAGGTGCTCCCTCAAAAGGAGACAGCGGTCAGCGCCGTCGCGAGAGCGCACCAGCAGAGGGCGGCCACCCCGGTGGGCGGCCGCAAAGTGGGCCGCAACGATCCCTGCCCCTGTGGCAGCGGCAAGAAATACAAGAGGTGCCACGGCACGGCAGCCTAGCAGGGCGTGCCCTGCACCCATACTCCTCAGAGGCATCTACAGGCGAGTTGTCCTTCCCAGTAAGGAAGCGGACTTACGCAATCAAGCACCAGGCAGGGTGTTGAATAGGGGGGGGTGCAGGGGGCGAAGCCCCCGCCGGGGGTCTGGGGGTGTCCCCCAGATATAAGTTCTTCCCCCTTCCTGGCCAGGAAGGGGGCCAGGGGGATGGTCGAAGGAGTCTGGGCTGTACCCGGGGGGTAGCTTCTAGCCAGGCTGGGCAGCCAGCCGGAGCCGCTGGAGCAGGCTCAGGGGATTGCCCTCCAGGAGAAGGTAGGTCTCCTCTTCGGACAGGCCGGCTCCCCGGGCTATCTTCCCCGCCATCTCCGGGGTGAGAAGGTCATCGGGGCCGTGGGCGTCGGAGTCCAGAAGGAGCCTGGCTCCCCTGCGCAGGGCCAGTCGGGCCACGTGGCCGTTGGTGAGAGAGTGGCCCCGGCGGGCGGATATCTCCAGGAAAACGCCCCTCTCCGCTGCCAGGGCTGCCTCCTCCTCCGTGATGAGCCCCGGATGGGCCAGGATGTCCACGTGGGGGGAACTGAGGGCCGACAGGTTAGTTCCCGGCTCCACAGGCTCCACGATGGTCTCTCCGTGGACTACCACCACCTGGGCCCCCAGCTCCCTGGCCCGCCGGGCCGCCTCGCCGACCAGGTCCTGGGGCACGTGGGTGATCTCCACGCCGGGGAGGGCCACTATGCCCCACGCCTCGGTGGCCCTGCGGCACTCCCCTATCAGAATACCCAGAACCCGTTCCTGGTCCTCCAGGCCCACGTGGTCGGTAACGGCGATGGCCCCATACCCCTGGACATGGGCCCTGTGAATGAGCTCCATGGGCGAAAGCACCCCGTCGCTGAGGAAGGTGTGGGTATGAAAGTCGTATATCATCGCGGTCTGCCCAATCCCTGGCACCAGAGGATAGCACGAATGAAGGGCCACCAACAATAGGCAGGCTGCTAAAAAAGGGGGAGTGCAGAGGGGGCGAAGCCCCTTCCGACGGGGGTCTGGGGGTGTCCCCCAGATTCCTTTTCCTCCCCCCTCTCCCTTGGCAAGGGAGAGGGGGACACAGGGGGTGAGGGTTTTCCGAACAGATGATGGGTCATCGTGAAGGGAGCGCAGACCCTCCGAAGGGCGTCGGTGCCCAGTGGACAACGCCCCGGAACGGCTCTATAGTTGGGGAAAACTGGTTGCCCCGCGGGGGAGCAAGGAGTCCGCGGAAGGGATGAATGAGGTAGATTGGGTCGGGCTGTGGCGGGAGCTAAGCGAGCGCCTTCGCCGTCCGGAGGTCGCAGGAGAGGAGAGGCGGGCTGACCGGTGGAGGGAGCGTGCCCAGGGCTTCGACGCCGCGGTGAAACGGAAGAAGGAGCGCTCTGACCCCCTCCTGGATTTCGTGGTGGGAAGGCTTCACCAGGGGGACACGGCCCTGGACATCGGCGCCGGCACGGGCAGCTTCGCCATCCCCATGGCCAGGGTGGCCCGGAGGGTCACCGCGGTGGAGCCATCGCAGAGCATGGCCGCCATCCTGCGGGAGAACGCCGCCGCTCAGGGGCTGGTCAACATCGACCTGGTGGAGGCCCGATGGGAGGATACGGAGGTGGAACCTCATGACGTGGCCGTCTGCTCCCACGCCATGTACTCCAGCCCGGACCTGGTGGGTTTCGTTGGCAAGATGGAGCGGAGCGCCAGGAGTACCTGCTTCCTGCTGATGCGGGTTCCCAGCCACGACGGGATAATCGGAGAGATCTCCCGCCGCATCTACGGACAGCCTCACGACAGCCCCAACTTCGTGGTGGGCTACAATGTGCTGCACGGCATGGGCATCTACGCCAACGTGATGATGGAGCCCGTTGAGCGCTTCTGGGCCGACGATAGCCTGGACGATGCCCTGGTGCGGGCCAAGCGCCACCTGCGGCTGGGCAACGGCACCGCCCACGATGACACGATTCGGGAGCTTCTGGCACAGCGTCTGACCTTCAGGGAAGGCCAGTACCACTGGCCCGATGGCATGCGCTCAGCGCTGGTCTGGTGGGACACCTCACGTCCAGGCTCGCCGCGCCCGTAGGCGAGTAGCTGCGTCTTCGGGATTATTCACTAAGAGGGTATTTCCAAAGCCGCGGAAGGCCCCCCATCCTAGCCTTCCCCCGTCTGCGGGGGAAGGGATTTCTCTCCCCCGTGCAACGGGGGAGAGTCAGAGAGGGGGCAGGCGATTCCCAATGTAGCGCGTCCCTTGGGAAACACGCTCTAAGCCAAATTGCCCGCCGCTATCCACCTTGCTACAATGGCTCCATTGTGGAGACCTCCATCCCAAAAGCGTCGCCGATGTTCCTCTTGGGTAGGCTGGCCCTCAAGGCGGGCAGTTTAGCCGTTGCCTTCGCACCAGCGCTCATAGTCGCCCTCGCCCTGGCCCTACGCGTCTACGGCATAAACTGGGACCATGGAAACCTCTTCCACCCCGATGAGCGGGCCATCCTCTTCAAGGTGAACGAGCTGCGCTGGCCTGCCCTCTCCAACCTGGCTGTCCTCCTGGACGCCGAAAGAAGTCCCCTGAACCCTCGCTGGTTCCCCTACGGAAGCCTTCCCCTTTATGCGGTGAAGGCTGTGGAAGGGATGCTCTCTCCCTTCCAAGACCTGGGACTGTACGAGCTGAGGTTCGTCGGCAGGAGCCTCTCCGCCCTGGCGGACACGGGGACGGTGCTGATGGTGTTCCTCCTGGCGACCCGCCTCTACTCACGAAGGGTGGGGATTCTGGCCTCGCTCATGGTTGCCCTCGCGGTGCTGCACATCCAGCTCAGCCACTTCTACGCCGTGGACACCTACCTGACCTTCTTCGTCGTGGCCTCGGTGTATTTCATGGCCCGCCTGATGCAAGAGGGACGCCTGGGAAGCTCCCTGCTGGCGGGGGCCTTCTTGGGTCTGGCCCTGGCCTCCAAGATAAGCGTGGCTCCCCTGTTCCTGGCCTTCGGGGCGGCCCACCTCATCTACGCCTTCTCACCCTCTGGCAAGCATCTCTCCCTGGCCAGACCCTCCAGGGCTCTCCTCGCGGCCACCGCCCGCAACCTCATTGCGGGCGGCATGGCAGCCCTGGCGGTCTTCTTCATCACCACGCCCTACGCCTTTCTGGACTGGGGCAGGCCCAATCCGTGCCAGGTGCCCTTCTCCTTCCTCCGGTTCCTGGACAACAACTACTTCGCCTGCGATGTGGGAGAACAGCTCAACATGGTGCGGGGCACATCGGGGCTGCCCTTCACCCAGCAGTACGCGGGCACCACGCCTTACTGGTATCAGATTCAGCAGCTGGCCCTCTTCGGCCTGGGCCTGCCCCTGGGGATAGTGGCCTGGGCCTCTGTCCTGTTTACCGCCGTCCTGGCCGTGGCCCGCCGCAACAAGGGCGACCTGCTGCTGCTGGCCTGGGTAGTCCCCTACTTCCTCCTCACAGGCTATTTGCAGGTGAAGTTCCTGCGGTACATGCTGCCCCTGACCCCCTTCCTTCTCATCCTGGGGTCGCGAATGCTCTTCTGGGTGCGAGACTGGGCCGCGAAGCACAGACCCCGTCAGACGGCCCTGGTTCCCTGGGCTATCGGCCTTGTGGTCTTCGCCACGGGCTTCTATGCCCTCTCCTACGTCACCATATACAGCAGGCCCCACACCGCGGTTCGGGCCTCCCAGTGGATCAACGAAAACGTGCCCAAAGGCGCGGTGGTTTTGCAAGAGCACTGGGAGGAGGGTATACCCAGCGTGCCGGGCTACAACTTCGGGTGCCGCGGTGTTCTCGGCGATGCCAGGACATGTATGTACATGTACGACTCCGACGACGTCATTTACCCCGGCGGCAAGGACAAGATGACCAGGGTGGCGGATCAGCTCGCCGGGGCCGATTACCTGGTCTTCTACAGCAACCGTCTCTACGGGAGCATACCACGCCTGCCGGAGCGCTACCCCCAGAGCGGCGAGTACTACCGCAAGCTGTTCGGAGGGGAGCTGGGCTACGAGTTGGAGCACTGGGAAGCCTCATACCCGGAGCTCATGGGCCTGGCCTTTGTGGACGATACCTTCTCCCGCCCAGACCTGCCCACCCCCGCCGCCCTGGGGCCCTACCGGCCAGCCTCCGTGGTCTTGAACCTGGGCTACGCCGACGAGAGCTTCAGCGTGTACGACCACCCCAAGGTGCTCATATTCAAGAACCAGGAGCGTCTGAGCGCATCGGAGATACTGGGCCGTCTGGAGGAAGCCACCCCTGAAGCAGTCGCGGGGAAGAGCCTGCTGCTGAGCAGGGCGACCCTGGCGGCCCAGCAAGCAGGGGGGACATGGGCCAGCATCTTCGACCCCGACGGCCTGTCCAACCGCTTCCCCGTCGTCATATGGCTTGTGTGGGTGCAGGGCCTGGCTCTCCTGGCCCTGCCCCTGGGCCTCTTTCTCTTCAAGGCCCTGCCGGACAGGGGATACCTCCTGGCCAAGCCCCTGGGGATTCTCCTCACGGCCTACCTGTCCTGGCTCTTCGCCAGCCTCCATTGGACGACCTTCTCCCGGGACTCCATTCTGCTGGCCGCTCTCCTGATGGCGGCGGCCTCGCTCCTGATTGTATACACTCGCCGGGTGGATATGGCCGCCTTCTTCCGGGAGAACCTCCGCCTGGTGGTGATAGGAGAAGCCCTGTTCCTGGGGACTTTCCTACTGTTCCTGCTGATTCGAGCCGCCAACCCCGACCTGTGGCATCCCTACAACGGCGGGGAGAAACCCATGGACTTCGCCTACCTCAACGCGGTGGTGCGCTCCACCTACATGCCCCCCTACGACCCCTGGTTCGCCGGGGGGTACATCAACTACTACTACTTTGGGCAGCTTATCGTCGCAAGCCTCATCAAGGTCACGGGTATACTGCCGGAGGTGGCCTTCAACCTGGCGATACCCCTCTTCTTTGCCCTCACGGTGGTGGGAGCCTACTCCCTGGTGTACAATCTGGCAGAGGGCACCCGGCGCGCCAAGGGCATGGTCGGGGGCAGGACGTCGCCCATCGTGGCGGGGCTTGTCGCGGCCTTCTTCGTCGCCCTCATGGGCAACCTGGACGGTGTGGTGCAGGTGGGTCAGGGCCTGGCCCGGGTGTGGCGCGACAACCTGCCCTTCGGCACCTTCGACTTCTGGCGCAGCAGCCGCATGATACCTCCCGGGGAGCCTCGTGGGTACGAGATCACCGAGTTCCCCTTCTTCACCTTCCTCTTCGGCGACCTGCACGCCCACCTGATGGCCATTCCCTTCACCCTGCTGTCCCTGGGCATGGCCCTCAACGTAGCGCTGCGGCTCAAGGAAGGTTTGGGCTTAGCTTCCAGAGTATTCCATCTCCTGGCCCTGGCTCTGGCGGTGGGTTCCCTGAGGGCCATCAACACCTGGGACTTCCCCACCTACCTGGCCATCGGAGCGGCAGCGATACTCATCGGAGAGTACACCCGTTATTGCCGCACCAACGTCCTCTTTGTGGTGCGGGTGTTGACCCAGGTGGCCTTCCTGTACTGGGCCACGTCCCTGCTCTTTGCGCCCTACATAGAGGGCTACCAGTCATTTGCCAATGGAGTGTTCTCCAGCAGATGGCAGACGCCCCTGTACGCCTATCTGGGCATTCACGGCCTCTTCATCTTCGTGGTTGTGACCTTCCTGGTGTACCGGGCTCGCGACTACCTTCCAGGCTTCCTCAGAAAGGTTACGGGAATTGGCTATCGCGAGGGCAGAAGATGGACCGAGGAGCTGGCCGCGGACGCCGGCAAGGCCCTGAGGATTACCCTCCTGGCGGGCCTGTCCCTGGCCTCCGTTATCGCTCTCACCGTAGGCGGCTACGGCACCGTGGCCTTTCTCTCTGTGCTCCTCCTCCTGGCGACGTCGCTGGGGTGGAGATGGCTCCACTCCCGGGATGAGGTGCCCTACGGGGCCTTCGCCCTGGCGCTGTTGGGCGTGGCCCTGGGCCTGGGCATCATGGTGGAGGTTGTGACCATCAGGGGAGACATAGAGCGCATGAACACGGTGTTCAAGTTCTACCTTCAGGCGTGGGTGCTCCTGGGCATCGGGACGGCGTATCTGCTGTGGCGCATGGGGTTTGGCATGGCCATCTTGAGAAGGGCGTCGGCGAACCTGGCGGGCACGGTTTTTCGAGGAGCATGGATGGCGTTGCTTCTAGCCCTGCTCCTGGGCAGCTCCATCTACACCGTGGCCGGGACCCAGGCGCGCCTGCGGGACCGGTTCCAGGTCCTGCCCCTTACCCTGGATGGGATGGCCTACATGGAGAACGCTCGATACACCTTCGACCACGGTCGGGGCCGCGAGGAGCTTCTGGGGGACTACGACGCCATACAGTGGCTCCGGGGAGAGAGCATCCAAGGCTCTCCGGTGGTGCTGGAGGGACAGGGGGAGCTGTACCGGAGCCTGCACGGTCGGGTGTCCATCTACACTGGCCTGCCCACGGTGCTGGGATGGGACAACCACCAGTCCCAGCAGCGGGGCTATGGTCAAGTCATCGGGGAGCGCATTGAGGACGTCCGGCGCATCTACTCCACCACCAGGAGAGAGGAGGCCCTGGAGCTTCTAGGCAAGTACCGGGTGGAGTACATCTACGTGGGAGAGATCGAGCGCCACTACTACTCGCCCCAGGGCCTGGAGAAGTTCGACCGCATGGTGGGCACAGACCTGGAGCTGGCCTACACAAATCCCGAGGTGAAGATATACCGCGTTCTGAAGGGATACCCCTCACGCCATTCGACAGGCTCAGGGTGAGCGGAGAGAGGAATGTCATGCTGCCTGGAGCATACGTTACCACTTGGTAATAGGTTTCCCCTCCTTGTCTTTCATAGACCCGGAGACAGCCATGATGAAGTCGATTAATGCCCAGATAGTAAGCCCTCCAAACGTAAGCAGCATCAGGATTCCTGTGCCAGTTTTCCCCAGGTAAAATCGATGGATACCGAGCGTTCCGAGGAAGAAGGCAAGCAATGTAACGGCAAGCCTTGATTTTGGGGAAATGTCTTGTGCAGCCATGATTCCCTCCATAGTCACGGATTTGGTTGGACTCTACTCTACTCTACCCCCCCCCGTGTCAAGGGTTCATCGTCATGGAGTAGCGCGCGTCGAGAAGGGGAATGGGCCGTGATATAATAGAGGTGTTCTGGGGCTTTTGAGAGGGAAAGGAGGCGAAAGGATGGGTAGTGAACACAAGAAGAAGCCGTGGCTTCTCTCCGGGCTGATTCTGGGAGGTATAATTGGGGCTCTGGCGGGCCTTTTCCTGGCCTCCAGGTCAAGGCGGGGTAAAGAGCGCAGCGGAGGAGGTAGCACCAATTTAGGCGGACGGCACTAGCAGGGCACGCCCTGCACCCACACTCAACTGTCGCTGCCCTGGTCTGACCATATTCTACGGTTCGTAAGGCGTGGGTCTGGGCTAAGCCCAGTCGGCGTAGCGGGGATAGGAGCCGAGAATCTTTATCATGGAGGCCTCGGCCCGGACGCCGTGGAGGGCCTCTTTTACTATGGGGTCTTCTCTGTGCCCCTCCAGGTCTATAAGAAAGACGTAGCGCCCCAGGCTCTCTTTGTTGGGGCGAGACTCAACCTTCACCAGGTTTATGCTGCGGCTGGCGAACTCCCCCATCACGGAGTAGAGAAGGCCGGGGCGGTCCTCTTCGAAGGAGAAGCAGAGGGAGGTCTTGTCCCGCCCCGTCGGGGGATGGTCCTGGTGGGCCAGAACCACGAAGCGGGTGGAGTTGGAGGGGTGATCCTGAATGCCTCGCGCCAGGACCTCCGCCCCGTATATCTCCGCCGCCCTGCTGGGGGCTATGGCGGCTGCGGGAAGCTGACTCTGTAGCATCTCCTCCACCGCGGCGGCGGTGCTCAGGGCAGCCACGGCCTGGGCCTTGGGAAAACACCTCTCGATAAAGCGGCGGCACTGCCCCAGTGCCTGGGGGTGGGAGTAGACCACCCTCACCTCCTGGGCCGATCCCCCCGGCCTGACCAGGAGGCAGTGCTCTATGGGCATCACCAACTCGTGCCGGATGCACAGGTGGGACTCGTGGATCAGCAGGTCCAGAGTATCGGTGACAGACCCCTCCAGGCTGTTTTCTATGGGGACGACGCCCTCCTCAGCCATGCCGGCATCCACCGCAGCAGCCACGGCGGCTATGGAGGAGAAGGGTAGAAGCTGGGCCTGGGGGTCGTACCGCAGGGCTGCCGCCTCCGTGAAGGTTCCCGCGGGGCCGAAGTAGGCCACTCGCTTTGTCATCTCCCTACGCCGTTCCCGTCAGGGCATCCCGCAGGTCTTCCTCCCTCTCGGGGGTGGTAATGGCCACCACCTCGTCCTCAGAGCTCAAAACGACATCGCTGTTGGGAACCAGGAGAGTGCCGTCCTTCCTCACGATGATGGAGATAGCGCTGTCGGAGGGCATGGGGACTTCTCCCAAGGGCTTGCCCACCGCGGCGGAGTCTGGAGGAATGCGAATCTTCACCACCTCCTGATTGGAGCCCTTGATGTCCGTCAGGTGTATCAGAGGATGGGCTGGCAACTCCTCCTCTATGTGGGAGAGGATAATCTGGCTGGTGTTCACGCCCACATCAACGCCCAGCTCTCTGAAGAGCCTTTCGTTGCTGGAGTTGTTGATGATGGAGATGGTCCTGGGCACATGGAAACGGTGCTTGGCCGTCTGGCACACCGCCAGGTTGTCCTCGTCACTCCCCGTGGCGGCGATGAGCACGTCGGCCCGGGAGATTCCCGTCTCCATCAACACCCCCTCTTCACAGCCATCGCCCACGATAACCATGCCTCCCAACTCCTCCTTGATGGCCTCGCCCCTCTCAGGGGAACGCTCGGTGATGACAACCTCGTGCTTGCTTTTCAGAAAGGCTTTGGCCAGATGGCGTCCTACCTTGCCCGCTCCTACTATGATGATGAACATGGCTTTCTAGCTACGGAGTGCTTCCAGTATCAGGTCTGAGGTCAACCGGGTGGAGCTCACTGCCTTCAGGCCCAGCTCGGTGTACATCTCGCAGCGAGCGGGATCGTCTATGCGACAGACCACCCTGCTTACTCGAAACACATGCTGGGCCATCTGGGCGGCCAGGGCGTTGTCGGTGTCCATGTCTGAGACCGCCACGAAGACATCCATGCTCTCGATGCCCGCCCTCCTGAGGTCGTCCTCCAGGGTGCCGTCTCCCACCATGGCTTCCTCTTGAAGCTCCTGGGGCAAACGGCGCAGCCCCTCGGCGCTGGGGTCCAGGACGACGACCGCGTGGCCCTCCTTCCCCATGGCTGTGGCCACCAGGATTCCCACTCTGCTACAGCCCATTACGAGGACTCTCATGGTGAGGAGCTGGCTATGTCTGGGCCGTTGGCGACGTTGGAGGCCATGGGTTCCCTGCACACGAGGACCTGGCAGGGAGCGTTCTTGAGGATGTAGGAGACGGTATCCCCCAGGGTGAAGGAGCCAAAGCGCTTTTTGTAGGGCATTTGCACCACTATGACATCTACGCCTATCTCCATGGCCTCCTGGATAACGGCAGGCCCCACATCCCTGGCCTGGAGCAGTGTCGCCTCCACCGGACACTTGAGCTCCTTCCCCAGCTCCTCCAGGTGATGCAAAACCTGCTCCGCCCTGAAGGTTTCCTGGGACACCTCGGCGTCCAGGGGCAGGTCCCGTTTCACCCGTATCACGTACATGGCATACACCCTTGCTTTGGTGCCTTTGACCATCTGGCTGGCCAGGTGCAGCGCTTCGTCCCCACCACCGTTCCCGTGCACCGCCACCAGGACCTTGTCTACAGCCATGGCCTGTTTCACCCCTCGACATCCCTCAAAGGCGATCCCTTGCTTCAGTCCCAGATTATAAGGCGCGGCCCCTCTCAAATCAACCGACGGGTCACGTATCCTCTTGTGACCCCTTCGGTTTTTGCCATCTCTCCATCCGCTCGTCTTTTCCCGCCAGCACCAGGATGTCCCCTTTGCGGAGTTTCTCACCCTCATCGGGAGCCAGGGTTACATCTCTACCCCGCTTGATGGCTACGACTGCCAGTCCGTATTTATCTCGGGTCCCTCCCAGCCCTGCTTCCTTGAGACTCAGGCCGGCCAGGGGGTCGGGCAGCCTGACCTTGCTGATGCCGAAGTCGGGGGTCAGGTCCATGTACTCCAGGACATCGGGGTTGAACAGGCTATGGGCTACAAACTCTCCCATCTCCTGCTCAGGATAGATGACCTTGTTGACCCCAATCCTCTGGAGGGTGTTGCCGTGGAGCTGGTCTTTGGCCCGGGCGACGATGAGAGGAACTTTCAGGGTGGCCAGCAGCACCGCGGTCATCAGGCTGGACTGCATATCAGAGCCGATGGCGATGATGGCGGCGTCGAAGTTCGAGACTCCCAGCTCCTTGAGGGTCGTCTCGTTGGTTGAGTCTCCCTGGACGGCATAGGTAAGCTGCCCCAGGCTGGCCTGCACGGCCTTCTCATCGGTATCTATGCCCAGCACATCGTAGCCCAGCTTGAAAAGAGTGTGAGCTACGCTGGCGCCGAATCTACCCAAACCCACTACCATTATTGACTTGGCCATTTCACATCACCCTATCTTAACCCTTTCCTCGGCATATCGGTAGGGAGCGGCCTTTTCCCTTTCGGCCAGAACCAGGGCCAGGCCAAGAGGTCCCACACGCCCCAGAAACATGGTGAGAACAATGATAAGCCTGCCCTGGGTGGACAGCTCTGGGGTAATCCCCAGGGACAGGCCCACAGTGCCAAAGGCCGAAACGGTCTCAAAGAGCGTCTGAATAAAGGGGAAACCCTCGCTGAGGGTGAGAAAGAACGCCAGGGAGAAGACCACTGCCATTCCCAGGATAAACATCGTAAGAGCCCGATAGACCTGGAAATGGGGTATCTCTCTACCAAAGGCCGTCACATGGGTCTTTCCCCCAATGGAGGAGATGGCCGCAGCCAGCAGGACAGCCACGGTGTTGACCTTGATCCCTCCGGCGGTGGAGGCGGAGGCCGCCCCAATGAACATCAGGACCGTGATGAAGAAGCCGGTGTGCTGCTTCATGCCGCCGAAGTCCACGGTGTCAAAGCCCGCGGTCCTGGTGCTGACGGAGTAGAACACAGAGTTAAGAACCTTTGCTCCCAGGGACATGGGGCCAAAGGTAGCGGGGTTAGAGTACTCAGACACCAGAATGACCAGCGCCCCTATGCCCCACAGAACCATAGAAAGGGTAACGACCAGCTTGGTGTCCAGGGTGAAGCGGTTGAACCTCCGATTACGCAGCAGGTCCTGCAGCACGCTGTAGCCCAACCCCCCAGCGATGATGAGGTACATTATCGGAATCAAGAACCATAAGTCCAGCCGAAGAGCGTTCAGGCTTTGGGAGTCGGGAAGTATGGTGAAACCGGCGTTGTTGAAGGCGGCCACGGTGTGGAAAGCCGACTGGAACAGGACTGTTGCCAGGGGGTAGTCGCCCAACAGTCGCGCCGATAGCAGAAGGAAACCGACGAGCTGCAGGGCTCCCACGACGAAGACAACGCGCCTGGTAAGTATTATCAAGCCTCCCAACTGGTCGACGCCCAGGTTCTCCTTCATGAGCAAGCGGTTCATCAGGGTGACGCGCTGGCCGGTCATAATGAGGAGGAAGGTAGCGATGGTTATGATTCCCAGGCCCCCGGTGAAGATGAGAACCATAATTATGAACTGACCAGCGAAGCTCCAGTAGGTAGGGGTATCCACCACCACCAGGCCGGTGACGGTAACGGCGGAGGCAGCGGTGAAGAAGGCATCCATAAGGGGTGTCATACCCCCATGGTTGTTGGTGAAGGGCAGGAGCAGAAGCAGGGTCCCCACCCCTATGAGGGCGCTAAATCCACCCACCAGGAGGGAAAGAGAGCCGAAGTTCCTGGGGGGAACCCGAGGGGTGGCCGCTACTATGCGCAGCGGCCCGATCTCTTCCTCCCGGGGGTGCCTGACCACCCTATCCCCCGGCCTGGGACGCCACTCCTGCTGCAAACCCGTACCTCCTGTAACCCTCTCTGTCAATGAGCTCTTGCTCTCGGTAAGGAGTCTCCTCGGCGACCAGGCTGATGGGTTGCCCTGGAGGCCCTCCTCACCCCATGGTGGTCTTCAACGGAACATGTCCAGCGATGCCTCTCTCAAGAGGCCCTTGGCCGTAGCCTCCTCGTCGGGGAGATAGGGGAATCCCCGGGCAATGGAGACGGGGACCAGGTCTACCTTGCCTGTCACCAGCTCCGCTGCCGAGGCGATCTCGTCGGCTACGGCGGCAGTGCTGGTTCGCAGAAGGTAGCCATAGGGGTCTGTCACTCCACGATAGTCCTTCAGGGGGCTGATCCCCGCGATGCCTATGGCCACATCGGTGGAGCCCAGTCTCCAGGGCCTTCCAAAGGAGTCCGAGATGATGACCGCCACGGGGAAGCCGAGCCGAGCCATGATGACCTCTCTTAAGCGGCGTGCGGAGCCGTCGGGGTCCCGGGGCAGGAGGGAGACCCTCTCCTCCCCCGGAATGTTGGACGCGTCGACCCCGGCGTTGGCGCAGATGAAACCGTGCTTGGACTCCGCGATCAGCACACCCCTCTCCATCCTCACTATCCGGCGGCTTTCCCGGAGCACCACCTCCACGTGGCGCGGGTCTTTGTTGTGTTCCCGGGCGAACTCCAGGGCGAGAGGAGAGGGTGTTACATCTTTGAGGTCCACAACCGCACCCTCAGCCTTGGACACCACCTTCTGGGTGACCACCAGGACATCGCCAGCCTCAAGGGTGGTCCCCTGGGCCTGGGCAGCGCTGAGGATCAGGGCGGCCAGATCGTCTCCCTCCGTCACCTCGGGGATGCCGGTAATGCCGATGATCTGTACTTGGGGTACCATGGGCCCCCTATCGCCCTGGGCAGGCGCTAGGCTATCGATACTCCCTGAGTATAACCGTCCCCGGGCTCCTCTTGGAAGAGCGCACGGACAACTCGCCTAATACGACCCCCACCAACTCGACCCAGGGACAGGCGGCTGTCTCCTGAAGAGGGGGAAAGGGAGAACCAGGAAGTCTTCGGCGTAACGGACAGGCGCAATCCCGTGGATGACTACGCTAATCCAGCCCTGGGAACTCGCTCTCCCCAGGGCTGGTAAGGCACTTCCTCTCATCGGGATATCCCTCGACCCACAGCGCCATCTGAGACGGTTTGTGTGTGGTGCCTATTTTCTACCAGGGGTGGTCTTGGAGTAATCGTAGTCGGCGTTCTTCTTGATGTAGCTCTGCCACTCTGCGGGGACGGAGTCCTCGGGGAAGATGGCGTTCACGGGGCACACCGGCTCGCAGGCGGCGCAATCTATGCACTCCTCGGGGTTTATGTAGTACTGGTCATCTGCCTCAACCGTATAGATGCAGTCCACCGGGCACACGTCCACGCAGGCTGCGTCTTTCACCCCTACACACGGCTCCGCAATAACGTAGGCCATCTCAGGTGTTCCCTCCCTTCTACTTCTCCCGGAACGTATCCCGGATCTGCTGGTGGCGGAGAGCGCAGAGGCGCTCCCGCGACTCTCGATTTCAGAGTCGGCCCTAATAATACGCGAGGAGGTGTGAATTATCAATAGGGTTTAGCAGGGGAGACGACCTGGTTACGGCTCCCTTATTCTCTCACAACATATAGTACAGGGCGTGTAGAATGAACCATGTCCAGAGTACCGATTCGCACCATCATAGAAACATGGAAAGCCTGCAACCAG
>JACVQK010000098.1 GCA_015661155.1 Dehalococcoidia bacterium
ATTTCTTGAAGCAATTCTTCGTCAAATATTACTTTAGGATCGCTCTTCGTCTTCGTCTTCGTCGCCATCACCGTACCTCCAGCATCCGGTCCAGGGCTATCTTGGCCCAGCGAGCCGTCTCCTCCGGCACTACCAGGTGGTTGACTATCTTACCCTCGGCCAGATTCTCCACGACCCAGCACAGGTAGGCCGGGTGGATGCGGTACATGGTGGAGCAGGGGCAGACCACGGGGTCGAGGCAGAACACCAGCTTGTCGGGGTTCTCCCTGGCGAGGCGGCTCACGAGGTTTACCTCCGTGCCCACGGCCCACTTGCTGCCCGGCGGTGAGTCGGTGATGGTGCGGGCGATGAACTCGGTGGAGCCGTTGCAGTCGGCGGCCTGCACCACCTCCATCACGCACTCCGGATGCACCACAATCTTGATGTCGGGGTACTTGGCCCTGGCCTGGTTGATCTGCTCCACCGAAAAGCGGGTGTGGACGGAGCACCAGCCTCGCCACAGGATGATGCGGCTGCGCTCCAGTTGCTCCAGGGTGTTGCCACCCAGGGGCTGGCGAGGGTCCCACACCACCATCTCATCGAGGGGTATGCCCAGCTTGATGCCGGTATTGCGGCCCAGATGCTGGTCGGGGAAGAAGAGCACCCGAGGCCGTTGCTCGTAGGCCCACTTCAGGACGGGCGGAGCGTTGGTGGAGGTGCAGACGATGCCGCCGTTCTGGCCGCAGAGGGCCTTGAGGGAGGCGGTAGAGTTCATGTAGGTCACGGGAGTTGTTGTAGAGGCAAGACCCACGGAATCAAGCTGCTCCCAGCAGTACAGCACGTCGTCAGGGTTGGCCATGTCTGACATGGAGCAGCCCGCGGACATATTGGGAAGGAGCACCTTCTGATGGGGCTTGCTCAGGATGTCCGCGGCCTCGGCCATGAAGTGGACGCCGCAGAACACGATGAACTCGGCCTCGTCCCGCTCCGCGGCCCACTGGGAGAGCCTGAAGGAGTCGCCCTTGAAGTCGGCGAACTGGATGATGTCCTCCCGCTGGTAGTGGTGCCCCAGAACGACCAGCCTTGAGCCCAGCTTCTCTCTGGCGATCCTTATCCGCTCCTTCATCTCATCGGCCGTCAGGCTCCAGTACTCCTCCGGGATGTCCTTCTGCCACAGCACGAAGGCCGACTCCTGGGACAATGGGACCGTCTCCAGCTCTATATCCTGCTGGCAGACCTCGTTGCCTGTCTGCCAAACTATAATATCGTCCTTTACTTGTACCATTTATCTCACCCTCCTTCGACGGTCTCAGGACACCGCCTCGGTGACGCTATGGGTCTGTGCGCCACTATACTACGGCTATGAGCGAGCCCTGCAAAGACCAGGGGCTGGCGCTGTCGATGTGAACCCAAGCCAGCTCGCCTCTCAGGTCAGAGACCCCTTCGTCAAAGAAGACCAGCTTATTGGCGCGGGTACGACCCTCCCACTTGCCCTTTTTTCGACTCTCTACCAGGACCTCCACCTCTCGGCCCACCAGGTCAGCATTGAGCTTATCGGCAATGGCCTCCTGAATCTCCTCTACCCGCTTGAGACGGGCCTTCTTGGTCTCCCCCGCCACATCGTCGGGCTGCGTCCTTGAGGCTATAGTGCCGGGGCGGTCCGAGTAGGCGGCCACGTGGACCACGTCGAACTCCGTATCCTGAAGAAGTCGGCACGTGCCCTCGAACTGCTCATCGGTCTCGCCGGGGAAGCCAACAATGACGTCGGTGCTCAGGGAGACCTCCGGGATGCCAGATCGTATCCTATCGACCACCCGTCTGTAATCGTCCACGGTGTAGCCCCGGCGCATGGCCCGCAGCACATCGTCGTCCCCTGATTGGAAGGGGATGTTAAAGTGCTCGCACACCTTCTCCAGATCGGCCACGGCGCTGATTATCTTGTCGGTGATGCCCATAGGGAAGGAGGTCAGGAAGCGGATGCGCTCCAGTCCGGGAATGTCGTTAAGCCTGTGCAGCAGGTCGGCCAGGTCCGGCTGCTCCGCTAGGTCGTGGCCGTAGGAGTCCACCTTCTGCCCCAGCAAAGTCACCTCTCGGATCCCTCTATTTACCAGGGCACTGACCTCGGCCTCCAACTCATCCACAGGCCGGCTTCGCTCTCTCCCGCGCCGGTAAGGAACGATGCAGAAAGTGCAGAAGTGGTCGCAGCCGTGGATTATGGGCACGAAGGCTGTAGGCCCAGACACCGGTGGCACTGCCGGACCCGGCTCCTGGCAGCTCGACAAGGGGGCCCGCTCCTCCACTAGAGTCAGAATGGCGTCGAACTGCTGGGGGCGCATGAATACGTCGACATGGGGGAATCGGCGCTGGAACTCCTGAGGCTTGGCCCCAACCATGCACCCCATCAGGCCGATAATAGTGTCCGGCCGAGCCTTTTTCAACGCCCGGAGGGAGGCCAGCTTGTTCACGACACGGTCTTCTGCGTGCTGGCGCACCACACAGCTATTGAGCACCACGATGTCCGCCGCCTCTGGAGCGCTTACTGGCTGATAGCCCAGACCCTCCAGTTGCCCGCCCAGACGCTCTGAATCGGCCACGTTCATCTGGCAACCTATTGTCCAAATATAGTAACCGCCCATATAGCCTCTTAAT
>JACVQK010000009.1 GCA_015661155.1 Dehalococcoidia bacterium
CAATGTGCTAGTTGGATCCCCATCCCTCTTGAACATCCGCTCTTGCGGACTTTCCAGCTCCACGCCGAACCACCAAATGCCTGCAGAGTCCACTTCAGCGACTAGGAAATCGGGAATTAAGTCGGAACCTAACCTGGGCTTCGGAATGCAGAATTGGCCATGATGACCTGGCTGAAGCTTTCTCGTCAGGATGTGAGGATGAGATTCGAGGTATGATTGAATTGGCCTCTCGTCCTGAGAGGTATCAATAAGCAGGCTTAGCTCCCGCACCTCTTGAGTTGTGGTTGGAAGGTGAGGGCTCACGAAATACTTAAGCAGGTGATCCAGGGCACCGTTGTGGCTACGTTCATATCTCGCAACAAGCTCGCGGAGGTCCTTTGACAGTTCTTGATAGCGTTGTTCATAAACGGCTTCGGTCTCGCTTAGTCGCTCGTTGTCTCCAGATCCGCCTCCAATCTCCGAATTGGTCAATCCGCACATCAGTCACCCCCTGTGAAAAATGTACTCAATCGTCTGGTACTGATCCCAACGTCATCAGGATAAAGATCGGCTCAGAATGTAGTCCTTTTGGCATGCCTGTTGCGGGCTATTTCCCAGCTTGAGGTTTTGGGCCACCCTTTTGACACGCCCCATTATAGTCCCAGAACACCTTTTCGGGAACCCTTGCCTTCCTGAAGTGCGCTGCCAGGCATGGCCTATTCGACCCGATCCCTAGCACCTAGGCCTAGAAGGACGCTATCCGCTTCCTAGGGAAAAGGGCCAGAGGGGGGGCAAAGAACTGTGCGCACTCAAAGCTGGCTCAGGCATGAAATTTGACGCCAATTTTGACGCCAACCCTGGCAAACCGCGAAGTACTTCGGAGAACAAAATAGATAGGCGGTCTGGGGGATTCAGACCGCCTGCGTATCTGGGGAAACCTGGGGGAACGAAGGTAATCAGCTTACGAAACCGCTGCTCTGCCACTGAGCTACGCTGGCCTGCGCCCTTCGGCTAAAGGACTCTGCGAAGGGTCTGGGAACGGCATCTTTCAGTAACGCGCCTGTACCGCCAGCCGCGGGCCTGGGGAGAAGGGACCGATGAAGGTCATTCCCAGTCTCGCGCCTATGCCACGGAGCTTGGTGTTTGTGATGGAGCCACCGGTCTCTTGGGGTAGACGCAGAACAGGATGAGTACAGCCGAGGCAACGGTACCTATAATGATGGAGATGAAGGCTATGTCATAGCTTTCCGTCTTGTCATAGATGACTCCAGCTATGAGGGGCCCTATGGCGCTGAACCCGGTCATGAATGGCATCCCCATGCCACGAACCATCCCCAGGGCAAAGCGGCCGTAGTAGTTGGCCCACATAACCTCGGTAAGGACGCCAGTTCCTGACGCGGCTACTCCATAGATAAGAACGGCCGCAAAAATCCCAGTCAGGCTGGTGGCGTTCATAAGCACGAACATACCCAGGGCGTAGACCATGAACTTGGCAGAGACCAGGTATCTGGGCTCATACTTTTCCGCCATCACCCCCCAGAAAGGGCTGCCCAGCAGCTGTGTGGCGGAGCGGGCGCTGATGGCAAGGGCCCCTACGGTGGCAGCATACCCCAGGTCCTCAACATAGGGAATCAAGTGCAGATTGATGGCCTGCATCGACATGTGGGAGAGCCCCAGGGTAAAGGTGAGAAGCCAGAAGGTCCTGGTTTTGAGCACCTCCATCCGGGTCCAGGTCTCATCCAGTAACACCTTCGGGCTAGTTCTTCCCCTCCCCCGCCTGTGGAAGGACTCTTGTCCTCTGCCCTCAACGGGGAGAGGACCGCCGATGCTCTCTTCCCCAGGGGAGCGACCATCGGGCAGTAGCCCAACGTCCTCAGGTCGCCGGACCATCAGGAAATAGGCTGGTATCAAGATAGCGACCCATATCAATATCCCAAGGAATCCCCAACCCCAGCGCCAGCTGGTAACAGCGATGAACCAGGTGAGGAGAGGAATCAGGATGAGGGAACCCACGGATGCCCCCATATCAGTGACGCCGATGGCCCGACCCCGCTTGACGATGAACCAGTTCGCCACAGTCACGTGGGTCACCACAACGCTGAAGCCCGCCATTCCGATTCCAATTATCACCCCTTTGATCAGATACAGCTGCCAAAGCGTCTGCACCTGAGTGAGCACGAGGAATCCCCCACCGGCTATCAGGGTTCCTCCTATCATCAGCTGCTTGCCCCAGCCCCGGTCTACAAGGGGGCCTATGAACGGAGCGAGGCAACCTTCGATGAATCGCGCCGTGGTCTGGACCCCGGAGACGGCGGTACGAGTGAAGCCCAGGTCCTTCCCCATGGGCTTCATGAACACGCCCAGAAGGGACGATATCTGGGCGGAGTGGGCGAAGGATGCCAGAAAGGCCACCCCGACGATGTTCCATCCATAGAAATACTTCCGACGCTTAAACGGGTTGAATCTACTCTTCATTTCGAACCTCTCGTGGACATGGCCGTTCCTTTGTCTACAGGCGTCAATTCACGTGCTCCTTACATGGGTCTGGCGTCGAGGCCCTCCTGCGCTTGGGAAAATGAGCACAAGCCCCATCTTATCCAAGCACAAGTCGAGATTATACCCGCTCTCCCTGAGATTGTCCATTTGCCATACCCGCCGACTCCACGTCAATAAAGCGTGCGCTTTCAATTCAATCTACATCATCTTCCATACTCAGTAGCGCAGAGAACCGACGAACTCACTATATTGCAGGATTCCCATCTGTGTGCTATGCTCGGCCCGACTATACTTCCAGAGAAGGAGGAGCCATGGCAGCAACGAGTGAAGTCACGCAGACGGAAGCGGTCCTGTACGAGAAGAAGGACCATGTTGCCTGGGTGATCATGAACCGCCCGGACGCGATGAACGCCAAGAACGACGATCTGGTCAATGGCGTCGCCAGGGGAATGCGGGCGGCCAGTGAAGACCCGGACGTCTATGTAGCAATCCTCATCGGCGAAGGGGGCAGGGCCTTCAGCGCCGGTAACGATCTCAGGGCTCAAACGCAGAGGGACTCCGCGGGTGGAGCACCCAGGCAGGTCCGGGACAGCTTCAGGCCCTATGACTGCACCAAGCCCACCATAGCCGCCGTTGACGGGTTTGCCCTGGGAGGCGGGATGCAGTGGGCCAGCCAGTGCGATATCCGGGTTGCCACGGAGAGGTCCCAGTTCGGCCAGCCCGAGCCCCGATGGGGCCTTGCCGTAGCGGCGCTCATCGACACCCCAGAAAGGTACATGCCGTGGGGTGAGGCGAGCTACCTGCTCCTTACGGGCACCCGGATCAGCGCCAAGCGCGCCTACGACGTCGGCTACGTCCAGTCGGTGGTCCCTGATCGCGCCGCCCTCATCACCGAGGTGGAGCGGATAGCCAACGAGGTCAAGCTGTGCGCTCCCTTGTCGGTAAGGCTTCTCAAAAGGACCATGCGGTACGAGCTGGACCTGCCCCTGCCGCCGCAAGGCCAGAAGGCCCTGGAGATCATAAGTGGGCTGACCAAAGATGAACGGGAGGCAGTTGGCAAGAGCGAAGACCGCGCTGAGGGGCCCAAGGCCTTCAGTGAGAAGCGGCCCCCCCAGTGGAAGATGCGCTAGGGAGCGTTGAATGGAAAACCACCGAGGGGGTGGGACAGCCATCCCCTCGGCAAGGCACTTGTTGAACTGCGGAGTTCTTTAGATTCTGTATATCCAGATTAGGAGGAGCCATGACTACAGCAGGGTTTGACATCACCAAGTCCGAGACCATCATCTACGAGAAGCGCGACAGGGTAGCCTGGATCACCCTGAACCGCGCCGAGAGGATGAACGCCCTGGGCCGGGAGCTCTCCCAAGCCAAGAGCAGGGCGTTGCGAGACGCGACCAACGATGGCGACATCCTGGTGGTCGTCATTACCGGCGCAGGGGGCAGGGCCTTCAGCGCCGGCGCAGACCTCAGGGAGAGGGCCGAGTCCATCGACCGGGCGCCAGGGGAAGCAGCCCCCCCCCGAGAAGAGCCCTTTGGCGAGCTTGACACCCCATTGCCCCTCATCGCCGCCATCGACGGCTACGCCCTGGGAGGAGGCCTGGAGCTTGGCCTCCGCTGCGACATCCGCATCGCCACCGAGGCGTCCAGGCTCGGCCTGCCCGAGGTACGGCGGGGCAGCCTGGCGGCCTACGGGTGCATCATGCTCAATCGCATGATCCCTGTGGGTGAGTCCAAGCTGATCCAGCTCACCGGCGCCCCCGTGTCCGCCCGGCGCGCCTACGAGATCGGCCTCATTCAGGCCGTCGTCCCCAACCGGGAGGCCCTCATGGCCGAGGCGGAGCGGATAGCCAACGAGATCAAGCTGAGTGCCCCTTCCTCCGTGGCGGCCGTCAAGCGCATCTGCGACATAGGTCGCAACGTCCCTCCGGAGTACGCCGAGGCCCTTGCTAACCTCGAGAGCCGCGCCAGTGGCCGGGAGGATTACAACGAGGGAGCCAAGGCCTTCGCGGAGAAGCGCACCCCCAACTGGGCGCCGCGCAAGGTCTGGGGATCCAAGGTGGGCAGCAGAGGATAGCCTTCGCGGGCATTTCGGGCGCCCTGCGACAGACGACACCCACACCTTACGAATCGTAGAACATGGTCAGACCAGCGCGGCAACAGTTGAGTGTGGGTGCAGGGCTCGCCCTGCTAGCGTAAGGGCGCGAGCCACCGAATCGATTGAGGTAGCCCTGCGATTAAGGGGGAGGAGGTTCTAACCTCCTCCCCCTTCCTTTTCCCCCTTGCGCCCTGCCCACCACTCCCGGAGACGCTGGGACACGATTCCCTCGTACCCCTGGTCGCTGGGCTGATAGTAGCGGCGGCCCTCAAGGGAGGGGGGAAGGTTCTCCATGGGAGCGAAGTGCCCGGGATAGCTGTGGGCATACTTATACTCTTTGCCGTAGCCCATCTCCTTCATCAGCGGTGTAACGGGGTTGCGCAGGTGCATGGGCACGGGCTCGTTTCGGGTGCGACGCACGTCCTCCATGGCCTTGTCGAGGGCGACGTAGGCGGAGTTGCTCTTGGGAGCGGTGGCCAGGTAGACCGTAGCCTCCGCCAGGGGAATGGCCCCCTCGGGCATGCCGATGAAGTGGACCGCCTGCTGGGCGGCCACCGCCACGGACAAGGCATGGGGATCGGCCATGCCCACATCCTCCGCCGCCAGGATAAGGAGCCGACGGGCGATGAACATGGGGTCTTCTCCCGCCTCTATCATACGTCCCAGCCAGTAGATGGCCGCGTCAGGATCGGAGCCCCGCACCGACTTGATGAAGGCGGAGATGGTGTCGTAGTGCTGGTCTCCCGCCTTGTCGTACAGGAGGAAGCGCTGCTGAAGGGCGTCCTCAACGGTGTCCAGGGGCACTCTACGAACCCCAGAGGGGTCTGGCCCTGTGGCGGAGGCCGCCAGCTCCAGGGCGTTGAGCGCCACCCTGGCATCGCCGTTGGCCATCACGACGAGGTGTTGCAGGGCATCCTCCGCCATCTCGACCAGGAAAGATGCCGTCCCCCGCTCCCCGTCCCCCAAGGCCCGCTGCACTATGCTCCTGACATCCTCATCCGTGAGGGCCTTGAGAGCGAAGACGCGGCAGCGAGAGAGCAGGGGGGCTATGACCTCGAAGGAGGGGTTCTCCGTGGTGGCCCCGATGAAAATCACCGTCCCATCCTCCACATGGGGCAGGATCACGTCCTGCTGGGCCTTGGTAAAGCGGTGTATCTCGTCCACAAACAGGATGGTGCGCTGCCCGTGCATCCCCAGTCGCTCCCTGGCCTCTTCGATTATCCTGCGCAGGTCTGCCACCCCGGCGGTGACGGCGCTGACGGGGTCGAAGTGAGAGCGGGTGACGCTGGCGATGAGGTAGGCCAGGGTGGTCTTGCCGCTTCCGGGCGGCCCCCATAGTATGAGAGAGGGGAGCTGGTCCGCCTCGATGCTCCTCCTCAGCACCCTGCCCGGGCCCACGATGTGCTCCTGGCCGACGAACTCGTCGAAGGTGCGGGGACGCATTCGAGCGGCCAGGGGCGCATCCCGGCTCAGGGTTCTCTTCCGTTGACTCTCGAAGAGGTCAGCCATCTTTTTCGGCCTTAGAGCGCGCGGGGCCATCTGGGGATTCACCTCATACTGCAAAGAGTGGTAAGGCTCTTCTACCTCATTTGCTGCCTATTCTCGCCATCTGCACCACCGTTACCCCGGCGCCGCCCTCGCCTGCAACCCCCTCCCGGAACCCGTCTACCAGGGGGTGAGAGGAGAGAGTTTCCCGCACCACCCTCCGAAGGGTCCCCGTGCCCTTGCCGTGGACTACCCTTACCGTGGTCAACCCCGCGAGAAACACCTGGTCCAGGTAGCGCTCCAGCTCGTAGAGGGCCTTGTCCACCGTCATATGCCGCAGGTAGAGCTCGGGGCCAGGGCAGTCTTTTCCGGAGTGTCCCCCATTTCTCATGGCATAAGGATACCCGATAGCGGCCCTTGTTGCACTAGAGAGTCGCCTTTGCTATAGTGGAGTCCTTCGGGGCTGTAGCGCAGTTGGGAGCGCGCCTCAATGGCATTGAGGAGGTCGAGGGTTCGAATCCCTCCAGCTCCACTTTCCACAAGTGCTTCTAAAACGAAGGAGTTGGCGCGTATGCGATGGAGAAGGTTTCTGCAACTGGGAGCGATTGTTCTGGCCGCGGTCCTGGTGAACTCCGGCGTCGCGGCTGTCGTTTGGAACCAGGCGCTGGCATCTCCAGCACCTGCTATAGGCGACGCGCGCGACCTGTCCATACTGAAACAGAGTGCGGTCTCAGGGCAAACGGTGACCTACACCGTAACCGTCACGAACATAAGCACCGTGGCGTCAATCAGCCCTATAACTGTGTATGACTACCTGTATACAGCGCCTCCAGGCTCCCAGTTCGTTTCCGCTGTCGGCTCCGGGTCGACGTGGACCTGCACGGGGCCGAGTGGTGGGCCTGTTGCCGGCTCTGGGCCAGTGACCTGCACCTACACCAGTGCTCTTGCCGCCAGCAATGCCTTGACCCTCATCATTGTTGTCAACGTGCCGGTGAACGGCAGTATCGAGAACTGCGCTCAGGTTTCGCAGCCGGTGGACGCGGCAGGGCGGCAGCCAGACCCCTACGAGGCAAACAATCAGTCATGCCGGCAGTTTGATGTTTCGACCGCTGGGGTACCCGCTGCAACGGCCACGGCCACGGCAACCGCCACACCCAGACCCACACCGGCGACCGCGACACCCACGGCAACCGCCACGCCGGTGATCGTTAAGCCCACATCCACGGCCACGCCCGAAGCAACATCTACAGCCACATCTACGCCCGTTGCAACCGCCACCGCCACACCCACGCCCGCTGCGACGGCGACCGCCACGCCTACACGTACGCCTACGCCTACGCCGGTGACCGGGACACCCACGACAACACTTACACGTACGCCTACGCCTACGCCGGTGACCGGGACACCCACGACAACACTTACACGTACGCCTACGCCTACGCCGTGACCGGGACACCCACGGCCACGCCTACACGTACGCCCACGCCTACGCCGGTGATCGGGACACCCACGACAACACCTACCTACGTCTACTCCGTGAAGTACGTCTGCGGCATCGTGCGACCTCTCGACCCCAAGGTTCCGTCCGTCCTGGGTCCAGCCCCGGTCGTCCCAGGCGTGTACCGCACCGCCGTCAACGTCCATAACTTCACCGAGGGCACCGTCACCATCATCAAAAAGGCTGTCATCGCCCTGCCCGAGGACGAGCCACGCGGCGCCATCTCCAAACGAGTCGAGGACCGCCTTAGAGATGACGAAGCCCTGGAGGTGGACTGCCAGGACGTGGTCAAGCTCCTGGCGAACGTCGACGCCAGGGTGGACCTGCAAACCGGGTTCGTCACCGGCTTCGTCGAGATCCAGAGCCCCATTGAGCTACAGATTACCGCCGTCTATACCCTGGTGGGCCTGGAACAGGGCGTCAGCATTGACGTGGAGTCGGTCCAGCCCCACGTGATCAAGAAGTAGGGCCCCGCAGACGGAACCGGTGGCTAGCGGACCGTGGGAGCAACCATGAATCGTGAAGCGATGATGCAAGGAATACGCCGAAATCGAATGGCGCTGGCGGTGTGTTTCGGGGCCGTGCTGTTGGCCCTCACTGCTGCTTGCGATCCTGATTCTCCCCCCGCCGGCCGCGATATTGCCATAGAGAAGCTGGCCGTGGTCTCCGCGGACGGTCAGACCATCACCTATACCATCACCGTCATCGGCTCGAACGGAAACTCACCTGAATTCGGATACTCCAGCACTCCTGATCCGAGCATTTTCACCATACAATGTCCACTCACCGTCACTGACACGTTGCCTCCAAACGCCACATTCGTCTCCAGTAGCAGCGGCAGCGGGTGGGGCGGGTGGACCCGCACGGGATCAAGCTACGCGTCTGCTGCGTGCGGCGGCTCCCTCTTCTATGACGGCGTCATCAGCGTCCCCAGCACTCCTCTTGTACCCCTTATCATTGTTGCCAGCGTGCCGCCTGGGGAAACAGTCACGAACTGCGCGTCGGTCTCGAATGGCGACAACACGGGGATTTGGGCCGAATCCAACATGGCAAACAACACGTCGTGCGTGACCACCACCATGCCGCTTGCCACTGCTGGCCGCGATATTGCCATAGAGAAGCTGGCCGTGGTCTCCGCGGACGGTCAGACCATCACCTATACCATCAACGTCACCGGCTCGAACGGAGATTTGCCCGGCGCGATGGGAAGCATGTACCTCACCCTATTCTGTCCTTTCACCATCACTGACGTGTTGCCTCCGGGCGCCACGTTTATCTCCAGTTCCAGTACCAATGGTCTCTTGATCCGTACGGGATCAAACTACACGGGTACTTGGTGCAGCGGCTTGTCCCAGGGTTGGGAAGTCTTCGACATCATTGGCGTGCAGTCGGTCCAGCCCGACCTTCCCATATCCCTCACCATTGTCGCCAGCGTGCCGCCGGGGGAAACAGTCACGAACTGTGCGTCGGTCTCGGATGGCAACAAACCGGGGAGTTGGACGGGGAATTGGGCCGAGTCCAACCTGGCAAACAACACGTCGTGCGTGACCACCACCATGCCGGCTGGCGATACAGGCGTCACCTACGTCTACTCCGCCAAGTACGTCTGTGGCATCGTGCGGCCTCTCGACCCCAAGGTCCCGTCTGTCCTGGGTCCGGCCCCGGTCGTCCCAGGCGTCTACCGCACCGCCGTCAACGTCCATAATTTCACCGAGGGCACCGTCACCATCATCAAAAAGGCTGTCATCGCCCTGCCCGAGGACGAGCCACGCGGCGCCATCTCCAAACGAGTTGAGGACCGCCTTAGAGATGACGAGGCCCTGGAGGTGGACTGCCAGGACGTGGTCAAGCTCCTGGCGAACGTCGACGCCAGGGTGGACCTGCAAACCGGGTTCGTCACCGGATTCGTCGAGATCCAGAGCCCCATTGAGCTGCAGATCACCACCATCTATACCCTGGTGGGCCTGGAGCAGGGCGTCAGCATTGACGTGGAGTCGGTCCAACCCCACTTGATCAAGAAGTAAGGCACGCAGACGGAAGCGGTGGCTAGCGGACTGTGGGAGCAACGATGAATCGTGAAGCGATGATGCAAGGGGTGCGCCGAAATCGAATAGCGCTGGCGGTGTGTTTCGGGGCCGTGCTGTTGGCCCTCACTGCTGCTTGCGATCCTGATCCCACCCCTGCTGGCCGCGATATTGCCATACAGGAAACCGTGGCTTCCTCAGATAACCACACGGTGACCTACACCATACACGTGGGTGGCTCTGACGGAGATACGCCCGGCCCGAATGGAGGCCCCGCCAACCCGAACTTTGTCACATGGCTCTGTCCTGTCACCGTCACGGACATCCTGCCTCCAGTCTCCGGATTCATTTTCGCTGGCGGGAGCGATTGGCACAGGGTCGGTCAGTCGAGCGTTGTGTTAAATGCCTGCGATACTGGGCAGAGTGTGATTACCACCCCCAGTGCGGGCCTCTCCCCCATCACCATTGTCATCACCGCACCGCCTGGGCAAACAGTCACGAACTGCGTGTCGGTCTCGAATGGAAGCAACACTGGAGCATGGGCCGAATCCAACCTGGCAAACAACACTTCGTGCGTAACCACAACCATGCCGCCTACCCCTGCCAACCGCGATTTGGCCATACAGAAACTGGCCGTGGTCTCCGCGGATGGTCAGACAATCACCTATACCATTATCGTCACCGGCTCGAATGGAAGCACAACGGTCGGAGGCGACGCGAATCTCAGCGTGATCTGTCCACTCATCATCACTGACATCCTGCCCCCAGGCGCCACATTCGTCTCCAGTGGCAGCGGCGCCGGGTGGGGGTGGAACCACACGGGATCAAACTACGGGGTTAATGTATGTGCTGGCCCCGCCTACGGCGTCAATAGTACCCTCAACGTCCCCTCACCGTACTTTGGAGGCTTCTACTTTGTCGCCAGCGTACCGCCTGGGGAAACAGTCACGAACTGCGCGTCGGTCTCGGATAACGCCAGTGTGGGTGGGTGGATCGAATCCAACCTGGCAAACAACACGTCGTGCGTAACCACCACCATGCCTCCTGCCCCTGCTGGCGGCGGGATGCCCGACCTGGCCATTTCAAAGACAGCCGTCGTATCCGGGCAGACGGTGACCTACACCATTTCCATCGCGAACGTGGGCACGGCGCCGGCAGCTATTTCTTTCGAGGTGACTGACACGCTGACTCCGGGCACCTCAGGTGCCTTCTTCTCTTCCGCTAATGGTTCCGTGTGGGGTTGCGGGGGTTTACCGGCCGGGCCTGTTCACTGCGACCTCAATAGTGGTACTCCTGCCCTTGCCCCCGGCGACCCGCCCTTGACCCTCACCATTGGTGTCACCGTGCCGTCAGAGGACTACATCCAGAACTGCGCTACGGTATCGCAGGGAACCGCAGTGGGCAGCGGAGCAACAGCCGAGTACAACCTCACGAACAACACGGCATGCGTCGAGATTTCAACACGGCCCACCGAGGATCCCGGGAACGCCTCGGGTTCCGGTACAGGCGTCACCTACGTCTACTCCGCCAAGTACGTCTGTGGCATCGTGCGGCCGCTAGGCCCCGAACTCTCCCAGACCCCGCTCCCTGTTGCATCGGGGGTCTACCGCACCGCCGTCAACGTCCATAATTTCACCAAGGACGCCGTCACCATCACCAAAAAGGCTGTCATCGCCCTGCCTGAGGACGAGCCCCGCGGCGCCATCTCCAGGCGAGTCCAGGACCGCCTTAGAGATGACGAAGCCCTGGAGGTGAACTGCCAGGACGTGGTCAAGCTCCTGGAGAACGTCGACACCAGGGTGGACCTGCAAACCGGGTTCGTCACCGGCTTCATCGAGATCCAGAGCCCCGTTGAGCTGGAGGTCACCGCAGTCCATACGATGGGGGAACTGGCGAACCAGGACGTCAAGATCGACGTCGAGCAGGTCGAGCCTTACGTGATCAAGAAGTAGGGCGCGCCGATGCTCACACCGTATGAGGCAAGGCTATCTGTGCCGCACAAGCGCGGGCGCTCCATATCAAGGTAGCTCACGCCGACTTCCTCGCGAGCGACCGGAGCTTCACCGCCCGGGCCGATTCCCCCAACGACCCGCGTCTCCACATGGAATGTCCGCCTGTTCAGCCACCTGCCATCTGTTTGGGGCCGCCCTTCAAATACTTCGCCGGTTCCTTGGCGAAGCTGGCCTTGCACCCGGGGGCACAGAAGTAGTAGGTCTTGCCCATGTGCTCTGATTTCGCTGCTGCCTTCTTCTCGTCCACTTCCATACCGCATACTGGGTCCTTTGCCATGTCCTGTACCTCCTCGTTTGCTAGTCTTGCTGGAATCCTAGCTCAGGTCTTGCCTGAGCCGCTCGAACTCCTCGCGGGTGATATCGCCCCGGGCGTAGCGGGCCTTGGCTATCTCCAGAGGCGTGGATGACCTGGGCAACCCGGAGGAGTCCCTGGTCATCCTGCTTATAGCCCACACCACCAGCGCGATGATGCTGCCCCAGAAGAGGACCATCCACACCACCCCGAAGACTCCCCAACCCCAACCCATGCCGTAGCCATCATGCATAGCCCACATATTTAGCCTCTACCTACCTTGCTTCCATCTCTCTAGTGATGATGCCCCATACCCATGCCGCCCATGGGTGTGGGGCCGCTCTTAAGGTACTTGTCCGGGTCCTTGGCGAAGTCTACCTTGCAACCGGGAGCGCAGAAGTAGTAGGTCTTACCCATGTGAGCAAAGGTTGCGGCGGCCTTCTTGGGGTCCACCTCCATACCGCAGACCGGGTCCTTCGCTTTCTTTGACCAGAATGGCATTTCCATTACCTCCTTACAGTTGCTTAGCCCTAAGCCCTTCGACCATCCCCCTGTCCCCCTTCCTGACCAGGAAGGGGGAAGAGTTTGAATCTAGGGGACACCCCCAGACCCCCGGCGGGGGCTTCGCCCCCTGCACCCCCAAATAATACCCCAATAGCGTGACGCGACACTATGCCCCCAGCCGCTTCTTCACCGCGGGGATGACCACGGGCATGAGGACGATGTTGGATAGCAGGAAAATCCAGGCGCTGCCGCCCAGACGGGCCACCCAGGAGTAGTCCCCCGCCAGGGTGATGGCCAGGAAGAGACCCGCCGCCAGGGTTGAGAGGCCCATGTAGACAAGGGCGCTGATGGCGCTTACCTTCCTCATGCTGTCGCCTCCTGGGCAATAGCCCTGGTGTGGCCGGGCCGTCGGATGGGCGGCACGTAACCCTTCATCCGCAGTGTGTTCATGGTCACCGATAGGGAACTGGTGGCCATGAGCAGGGCGGCCAGCTCCGGGCTCACCATCTGGGAGAAGAAGGGGTAGAGCAGCCCAGCCCCGATGGGAATGGACAGGGTGTTGTATCCAAAGGCCCAGCCCAGGTTCTGCTTTATCAGGCGCAGGGTCTGCCGGGCCACCTGGAGCGCGGCCACCACGTCCATGAGGTCGTCCTTGATCAGGATGACATGGCCGGTCTCTTTGGCCACGTCGGTGCCGGAGCCGAGAGCGATGCCGGCGTCGGCCTGGGCCAGGGCAGGGGCATCGTTGATTCCATCCCCCACCATGGCTACCCGCAACCCCTCGGCCTGGAGCTTCTTCACCTCATTGGCCTTGTCCTCGGGCAGCACCTCCGCCAGCACCCGGTCTATGCCCACCTGGCTGGCGATAGCCTGGGCGGTGCGGCGGTTGTCCCCCGTGATCATGACCACCTGGAGGCCCATGCGTTGGAGCTCCTTGACCGCCTCCCTGGAGGTCTCCTTGAGGGTGTCGGCGACGGCCACGATGCCCGCCGATGCTCCGTTCACCGCCACGAACATGGCCGTCTTGCCCTCGTTTTCCAGGCGCTCCGCCTCCGCGACCACTCCATCCAGGGATACCTGGCGGTCGGCCATGAGCTTCCGATTGCCCAGCAGAATGGTGCGTCCATTCAGCCTGGCCTCCACACCGTGGCCCGGTATGGCGTTGAAGCCGTCGGCGTCCTCAGGCTCGATACCTCGCTCTCTCGCCCCCCGGACGATGGCCTCCCCCAGGGGATGCTCCGAGTTCTTCTCGGCCACCGCTGCCATGTGCAGCACCTCATCCCTGGTCAGACGGCCCATGGCCACCACGTCGGTGACAGAAGGCTCGCCTTTGGTCAGGGTGCCCGTCTTGTCGAAGATGACCACCTGGAGACGGGCGGTGGCCTCCAGGGCATCGGCCCCCTTGAACAGGATGCCGTGCTCCGCGGCCTTGCCCGTTCCGGCCATTACGGCGCTGGGGGTAGCCAGACCCACGGCGCAGGGGCAGGAGATGATGAGCACCGTGACGGAGGTGAGCAGGGCGAAGCCGAAGACCCCCATTCCGGTGAGAAGGTAGGGGGTAAGGATGAGGCGGCTTTCTGGGACGAACCACAACCCGTAGCCAAAGAAGAACCAGAACAGGAACACCCCCAGGGCCAGGGCGTGCACCCCCAGGATGAAGTGGCCCGCCACCCTGTCGGCGATCTTCTGGATGGGGGCCTTGGTGGTCTGGGCCTCCTCCACCAGCTTGATTATCTGGGCCAAGGCGGTATCCTTGCCCACCCGGGTGGCCCGGAACTTGAAGGCCCCGGTCTTGTTAAGGGTGCCCCCGACCACCTCATCCCCGGCCTTCTTCTCCACAGGCATGCTCTCCCCGGTGATCATGGACTGGTCCACGGAGGAGTAGCCATCCTGCACCACTCCATCCACCGGGATGGCCTCCCCGGGACGCACCAGAAGCAGGTCATCCACCTGCACCTCCGCGGCATCTATCTCCATCTCCTGGCCGTCTCGGAGCACCCGGGCCCGCTTGGGCTGGAGCTTCATCAGGCGTCGGATGGCCTCGGAGGTGCGTCCCCGGGTCACCGCTTCCAGGTAGCGGCCCAGGATGATGAAGGCGGTGAGGAGGGCTGCCGCCTCGTAGAAGGTGGCCTCCCGGCCACCAAAGCCGGCCTCGGGCCAGAAGGTGTTGATGATGGCGATGAGGTAGGCAGCGCCGATTCCGGTGGCGTAGAGGAGGTTCATATCCGTGAGGCCCCGCCTGAGGCCGTTCCAGGAGTTGACGAAGAACTGGCGGCCCGGCCCAAAGACAATGGGCGTGGTCAGGAAGAAGAGGAAGAGCTTGCTGTTCATCCACTCCGGGACGATGCGAGGAAGGAACCAGTAGGGCTGAAAGGTGCCTATCATCACCACGAGACCGATGGACCAGGCGATAATCAGGTTGTTGCGCTGGCGGCGGAGCTCCTGCTGGCGAGCCTCCCTCTCCCGATCCTGGGCAGCCTCCTCCACCAGGCCCAGGAACTTGTAGCCTGTATCCTCGATGGCCAGTCGGAAGTCGGCCAGGGTAGCCAGGCCGGGGACGTACTCCACGGCAGCCCGCTCCGTGGCCAGATTGACCACGACTCGAGTGACTCCGGGAACCTCTCCGAGGCCACCCTCCACGTGGGCCACGCAGGAGGCGCAGGTCATGCCCCCCACGGCGATGTTCACCCTGTCCGTCACCACTTTATAGCCCACCTCGTGGACGGCCTTCATGAGCTCTGGAAGGGTGGCCTTCTGGGGGTCATCCACCTCCACCGTGGCCTTCTCCGTAGCCAGGTTGACGACCACCTGGGAGACCCCCACCACCTCTCTAAGGGCCTCCTCCACGTGGGAGACACAGGAGGCGCAGGTCATGCCCTCAACAGGCAGGATTATCCTCTTTGCAGCCGTGGTTGACATGATTTTCCCCCCTGACAAGAAGACTACTTGTTGTTCAAGCTGTACAGCTCCACCAGCTCCCGGAGGACCTGCTCCTCCCGGCCATCCTTGATACCCTCGATGACGCAGGTGTGCAGGTGCCCGTCCAGGAGAAGGGACTCCAGCTTCTCGATGGCGCGGCGCACGGCGTAGGTCTGCTTGAGGATGTCCACACAGTACTTGTCCTCCTCCACCATCCGCCTTATGCCGGAGAGGTGCCCCTCGATATAGCTGATTCTTTTCAGGCTCTCCTGCTTTACGTCGGTCAGCATCTCCCTTCCTCCTTAGCAGGGTGTCAAAAACCCTTTCGACCATCCCCCTGGCCCCCTTCCTGGCCAGGAAGGGGGAAGAGTTTGAATCTGGGGGACACCCCCAGACCCCCGTCAAAGGGGCGTTGCCCCTCTGTACTCCCCTTTTTCAGCAGCCTGTTAGCCCTTGTCCTGATACCCACACCCCCTGGGTAGGGGTGTTACATACAGGATACGACATCAGGCCGCGTGTGTCAAGGAACGTCTCTAAGGAGTGGTGTCCTTATTTGGACTGTAGCGGTACTGGTTCCGGCTGAGCCGACTAATGTATCCATCACGCCGAAGCCTGTTTGTTTGACTACGCACCTCATGCTCATATCGAGGTTGTGGATGGCGAGGGTCTAGCTCAAACTGGAAGGGAGTAAACTCATAGTATTTCTGAACAACTTGGCATAGGTCTTGGATGCCGAAAATACGGTCAGGTTCATTTTGAAAGCAGCGCAGCAAGGCTTCTCTTAAGCTCATTTATCAGCCTCTCGGTTCTTGAATAATAGCCGACTTCACTGCCTTCTCCGTCGCGAAGCGTCTGACCTCCGCCTGGGCCACAGCCCGCTCCACCAGGGCAGGGATGTCCAGGGAGGACTCCAGTCGCTCCACCTCCTCCGGAGTGCTGCGAGTGGCAGGATGGCGGGGAGTAAAGAGGGTGCAGCAGTCCTCATCGGGGATGATGGAGATGGGGTAGGTGCCGAGGCGACGGGCCTCGTCTATGATCTCCTGCTTGTCCATGCCTATCAGGGGGCTGAAAATGGTGAGCTCCACCGCGCTCCGGATGGTAACCAGGTTCTCCAGGGTCTGGGAGCCCACCTGACCCAGGCTCTCCCCTGTCACCAGGGCCTTGGCCCCCTGCTCTCTCGCTATCCGCTCGGCGATGCGCGCCATGAACCGACGATAGATGATGATCCGATAGGCGGGGGGAACTGAGAGGACAATCTCCTTTTGCACATCGGCGAAGGGCACCAGAAACAGGGTGGAGCGGAGCTGGTAACGGTTCAGCATCTCCGCTAGCTCCACCGCCTTCTCCCGGGACGTCCCCTCCAGCAGGGGAAAGCTGTGGAAGTGAACGAGGATGACCTGGCACCCCCGCTTCATCATGCGCCAGGCCGCCACCGGGGAGTCTATGCCTCCGGAGAGGAGGGCAACCACCTTGCCACTGACCCCCACTGGCAGCCCCCCAGGGCCCGCCTCCTCCTGGAAGTACACCAGGGCCTCCCCAGGCAGTATCTCCACAAAGATGTTGACCCCCGGCTTCAACAGGTCTACCCTGGCACCGATGAGCTGCTGCACGTAGGCCCCAATTTCCCGGTTAAGCTGGGGCGATGTCAAGGGAAAGGACTTGTCCCCGCGGCGACTGGTGATGCGAAAGGAGCCAAAGGTGTGTCCTGCCATCTCCTCCGACAGGAACTCCTTGATGGCCTCCAGGGATGGGGACAGCTTGTGGCACCGGTAGAACTTGACCACGCCGAAGACCTGCCGCAGCCTGTCCCTCACGTCGTCCCAGACCGACTCCTGGCCCAGGGTTATCTCCACCCTCAGATGCCTCCTCTGCACATCCACCCCAGTCCCCCGCAGGGCCTCTCTGAGATTGCGCACCAGCTGGTCGAAGAAGAGGGGGCGGTTCTTGCCCTTGAGGGCTATCTCATGGACCCGAACGACTACCAGGTTTTTAGAGTGGTTCATAGATGTCACTCGTGGATGTCGCTCACCCTGAGCTCCGCTCATACCGTAGGGGCGATTCATGAATCGCCCCTACATGGCTCTGTTCATATGTTTCGACAGGCGCGGTTGTTGTTATACTCTCATCACCGTTGGATCGCTGCATCTGTTGGGGTGCCCTCTTGGAAAGTTGGAACACCAAGTCTGTCCTATTCGAAAAAGCGGACATAGCCGCCACTAAGACCTTGTAAATACTTGCTGCGAAAATCCTCTTCCTCTATTGGCGGAAGCCCAACAGTTCCTCGGACTTCGTTGAACACTTGATGGTTTATTTCCATCCATTCGTCGCTCGACGGCACCGTCAGGCCGACCTTTTCGATCAAGCCGTTGAGGCTCTGAACCGTACGCGTAACCGCTGCAAACTCGGCCTGGTCCAGACGCGTCATATCCACGCCAAGTCTGAGTTCTGTTCGAACGAGGTGAACCCTTGGTATTGCAAGTTCGCCCTTTCCAGCATCATGTTGATGGCGACCGACATCTCGTCATATGGTCGCCGAATCTCTTCTGTTACCAGTTGGCCGACCTGCTCATGCTCGTCCTTCATCGAACAGATCAACTCGATTTTGTACTCCAGGGCAGGAATCATGTACTGAGATACGAGAGTGCGACTCTGGACGCTAAAGAGCGGACGCTCGACTGCCATACCCGAACCCGGCGGACTGCCCGACGCCAAGGCAGCGGCGCCGTTGTATCTCTCCATCGAGAGTTGCTGATAGGCAAGCATCTTCTGCAGATGCCGGATGAGCGATATTGCCTCATCTCTTTTGCTGGCGAGTTGCGATTCAGACAACGCTTCACTTGCGACACCACCACGAACAGGTCGCATCTTCATTTCTTGGAAGGCCTTGTGAGCCTTCAACACATTCATTACGTAATTCCACATCCAGACACCTGCGCTGATGAAGACGACCCATTCAAGGACGCGAAACAACGCGCCGACAGGCCAAATACCCAGGTTGTAACTGGCCCATGAAACCAATTCCATCAATCCCAGCAGAATGATGATGCCAATGATGATGCCTAGGAGACGAGGCACAATGTAGAACGCCATCAACCCGACTATCATCTCACTCCTCCTTGCTTACTCTCCAAACATCCGCAGGCGTCGTGGAAGCGGGAGTAGACGCTACCGTTGATGTTGCAGTTGGCCCGGACAATATCAAGCAAGGCTGTCGAACCATGAGCGGGAAATTGCGGAACCGCAGGTTCCGTTTACGGCCTGGCAGACACCGGCAGGTCTATCCTGTACTCCCCAAGCAACTTCCTAAGCTGCTCCGCCGTCCTCTCGTCAGGCTCGGTGAGGGGCAACCGCGGCCTGCCCACCGGGAACCCCACCTGGTTCAGGGCGTACTTGACGGGAATGGGGTTGGAGAGAGTGAACAGACCCTTGGACATGGACAACAGGCGAAGGTGCTCTGCCGCTGCCTGGGAAGTCTTTCCGGCCAGAAGCAGCCTCATCATCCCCTTGATCTGGAGTCCAACCAGGTGGGAGGCCACGCTGATAACCCCGTATCCACCCAGGCACATGATGCCGAAGGTGTCGTTGTCGTTGCCGCTCCACACCTCGAAGCCGATGTCGTCCTTGTACCGCTGGTCTGGATGCCACCCCCCCGAGGTCATCTGGAAGCCATGGGGCTTTCCAGCGATGATGCGGGCAATCTGGTCGAAGTCGCCGCTGGCCTCCTTGACCCCAACGATGTTGTCCACCTGGGCCAGCCTGAGGGTGGTCTCCCAGGAGAGGCTGGTTATGGTGCGGCTGGGCACGTTGTACAGGATACAGGGCAGGCCGGTGCTCTCCGCGATGGCCTTGAAGTGCTGGTACAGGCCCTCCTGGGTTGGCTTGTTGTAGTATGGGACCACTAGGAGAATGGCATCCACTCCCGCCTTCTCCGCCTCCCGGGTCAGCTCAATGCTCTCCGCGGTGCTGTAGCTCCCCGTGCCGGCCACCACGGCTCCCCGCTTCCCCACCTCGGCCTTTATCTCTCTGAAAAGGCGGGGCTTCTCCTCCCTGGTCAGGGTGGGAGACTCCCCGGTAGTGCCCGAAATCACCACCCCATCGCTCCCCGAAGCGAGGAGGGAGCTGGCCAGACGACGGGCCTGGGCATAGTCCACCCGGCCCTCGTCATCAAAGGGGGTAACCATCGCGGTAATAAGCCTGCCAAGCCCAACCATACTCCCTACCTCCTCCTGCTGGTGGACAGCAGCTTCTCTTTCACCATCACCTCGGCGATCTGCACGGCGTTCAGGGCGGCCCCTTTCCGCAAATTATCGGCCACCACCCACATGACTAGGCCATTGGGGTGAGAGACGTCCCGCCTTATGCGGCCCACGAAAACGTCGTCGGTGCCTGCCGCCCATATGGGCAGCGGGTACAGGTTCGCTCTGGGGTCGTCCAGCACTTTGACCCCTGGAGCCTTGGAGAGGATATCCCTGGCCTCCTGGGCGCTCATGGGGCGGCTGAGCTCCACGTTCACCGCCTCGCCGTGGCTTATGTACACCGGCACCCGGACACAGGTGGCGCAGATGGGCACATTCGGCTCGTGCATTATCTTGCGGGTCTCCTGGAGCATCTTCCACTCCTCGGTGGTGTAGTCGTTCTCCAGAAAACCCTCCACGAAGGGCAGGGCGTTAAAGGCTATCTGATGGGGATAGACCTTGGGAGCTATCTGCTCCTCTTTGCCATCCATCAAGAGCGCTGTCTGTTGCCGTAGCTCATCCATGGCGTTAGACCCGGTGCCGGAGACGGCCTGGTAGGTGGATACCACGATGCGCTTTATGGGGCTCACCCGGTGCAGGGGATTGAGGGCCACCACCATCTGAATGGTGGAGCAGTTGGGGTTGGCGATGATGCCCTGATGGGAGCGTATGTCCTCCGGATTGACCTCCGGCACCACCAGAGGCACCTGGGGGTCCATGCGAAAGGCCGCGCTGTTGTCGATGACCACCGCGCCGGCGCGAGCGGCTATGGGAGAGAAGCGTCTGCTGATGTCCGCCCCGGCGGAGAAGAGGGCGATGTCCACACCCTCGAAGGAGCTCTCATCGGTCTCCGCCACCTCTATCTCCTCACCTGCAAAGGGGAGCCGCCTCCCCGCGGAGCGGTCCGAGGCGTAGAGACGCAGGGAGTCCACGGGAAAGTGCCTCTGCTCAAGGACCCTGAGGAACTCTCCCCCCACCAGGCCGGTAGCGCCCACTATGGCGACGCGAAATCCCATTGATCCCTCCTCCAAAGACTAACAGGGTATTGAATAACCCTTTCGACCATCCCCCTGGCCCCCTTCCTGGCCAGGAAGGGGGAGGAATTTGAATCTGGGGGACACCCCCAGACCCCCGTCAAAGGGGCTGCGCCCCTCTGCACTCCCCGTTTTCCCGCAGCCTGCTAGAGACCCAGCATCTTATCCAGGCCCACCACAAGCCCCTTGAATTTTACCACCTCTTTTATCGCCAGGATAACCCCCGGCATGTAGCACTCGCGGTTGATGGTATCGTGGCGCAGGCTCAGGGTCTGTCCCTGAGTGCCCAGGATCACCTCGTGGTGGGCCATACGCCCCGGCATCCGCACACTGTGGATGGATACGCCCTCAAGCTCTCCACCCCGAGCGCCCTGCACCGGCTCCTTCTCCGGAGTGGGCCGGGTGAAGGGGCCATCCCTGCCCTCCCGCAGGCTCCTGGCCAGGGAAATGGCCGTACCCGAGGCGGAGTCTATCTTCCCATCGTGGTGCATCTCGATGATCTCGGCGTACTCGAAGTACTTCCCCAGGCCGCGCACCAGGTGGGCCAGCAACACCGCTCCAAGGGCGAAGTTGGGAGCCACCAGTGCCCCTATCCGGTGCTCCCTAGCCAGGGAGTCCAGCTCCTGCAAGTTGGCCTCGGTGAGGCCGGTGGTGCCCACCACCAGGTTGACCCCGCGGGATGCCGCCATGCGACAGGCCCGAATGGAGGCCTCGGCGTTGGTGAAGTCCACCATGACCTGGGGCCGGCACCGGGCGATGATAGCTTCCAGGTCCGAGGAGATGGGGATTTGGCCAGAGCCGTCGGGCAGGGAGAGGTACTCCCCGCTGACCTTTGCGTCCACGCCGCAGCTTGGCTCCAGGCCAGGCTCCCGACAGAGGGCGGCGAGCACCTCCCCGCCCATCCTGCCGGAGACGCCGTGCACCAGGACTTTTACTGGCAGGGCACGCCCTGCACCCCCACTCAACTGCTGCTGTGCTGGTCTAACCATGTTCTACGGTTCGCAAGGTGTAGGTCTGGGCTACCAGGGTGTTGGAAAACCCCTTTCGACCATCCCCCTGACCCCCTTCCTGGCCAGGAAGGGGGAGAAACTTGAATCTGGGGGACACCCCCAGACCCCCGTCCCTTCGGCTTCGCTCAGGGCAGGCTCCGGGGCTACGCCCCTCTGGACTCCCCCTTTTTCAACAGCCTGTTAGGGACGACTACTGGGTGGCCTGCGATTTCCCGGGGAGAAGGGGCGGTTCCCCGGAGGTCGCGGGCCCCTGGGGCGGTCATCTTCGGGTCCCTGCCCTCCCCTGTTGAACGGGGGCCTGCCTGCGGCGCTACCTTCTCCCGGGCCCGCACCCCGGGGCACCCCCTGGAGAAGGGCGGCGCGGCGGGAGAGGTTGATACGCCCCATGGCATCTATTTCCGTGACCATCACAGTGATCTCATCCCCAACTTTGACCACATCCTCCACCGCGCCAACCCGCTCCTCGGAGATCTCGCTTATGTGAACCAGCCCGTCTTTACCGGGCAGTATCTCCACAAAAGCGCCGAAGTTCATCAACCGGACGACCTTCCCGGTGTAAATGGCACCCACCACGGCCTCGCGGGTCAGCATCTCTATCCTCTCCACCGCCCTCTTGGCCGCCTCCGGGCTGGTGGAGCCGATGGTCACCGTGCCATCGTTATCCACGTTGATGGTGGTCTTGGTCTCTTCGATAATGGAGCGAATGGTCTTTCCCCCCGGCCCAATGACGGCACCGATTTTGCCAACGGGGATGGTTATCCGGAGCATCCGGGGGGCGTAAGGGCTCAGGTCAGGCCTTGGCTGGGCCATGGTATCCCTTATTTTCCCCAGCACAAAGAGGCGGGCCTCCAGGGCTTGCCTCAAGGCCTCCTCCATTATGCGGTAGGTTATGCCTTTCACCTTGATATCCATCTGAAGGGCAGTGATCCCTTGGGTAGTCCCCGCGACCTTGAAGTCCATGTCTCCCAGGGCGTCTTCCACTCCCTGGATATCCGTCAGGACAACGTACTGCCCGCCTTCCACCATGACCAGACCCATGGCCACTCCTGCCACAGGAGCCCTGATGGGCACACCCGCATCCATCAAGGCCAGGCTGCTGCCGCATATGCTGGCCATGGAGGTGCTGCCATTGGAGCCAATCACCTCGGACACCAGGCGTATGGTGTACGGAAACTCCGCCTCCCCCGGAACAACAGGAAGCAAGGCCCTCTCCGCCAGGGCACCGTGGCCTATCTCTCGTCGCCCAGGACCCCCTGTTCGCCTCACCTCACCCACGGAGTATCCGGGGAAGTTGTAGTGATGCATGTACCGCCTGGTCTCTTCGGGGCCTATGGTATCCAGCTTCTGGGTCTCCGCCATGGAGCCCAGGGTGGCAATGGTGATGACCTGAGTCATCCCCCGGGTGAAGAGGCCGGAGCCGTGAGCCCGGGGCAGAATGGACACCTCACAGCTTATGGGGCGTATCTCCGTGGGGCGTCGCCCGTCGGGGCGCAAGCTGCCCTGGACGATGCGAGACCGCAGCTCTTTCTTGACCAGGGTCTCAAAGGCCGCTGCCACCTCCTTGGGAGGGTGGTCCCGGCCCAACCGGTCCGTCACCTCGGCACGCAGGGCGCGCATGGTGTCATCCTCTTCGCCCTTCTCCCGGTGGGTGAAAATGGCGGGGTAGAGGCGATCTCCCAACAGAGACGCCACCTTGCTCAAGATCCCTTCATCGGCCTGCCCATTCACAGTGAAGGCCGTCTTGGGCTTTCCCGCCAGGCCAATGAGCTCCTCCTGAAGGCTGATTATCTCCTGGTTGATCTCCTGGCCCCTTCTCAACGCCTCAAGGACTATCTCCTCGGACACCTCGCTGGCCCCTGCCTCCACCATGGCTATGGCATCCCTGGTCCCGGCCACCACCAGGTCCAGCTTGCTGTTGCCGAGCTGGGGAAAGGTGGGATTGACCACAAACGCGCCGTCCACGTAGCCCAATCTGGTGGCACCTACAGGCCCCTCAAAGGGAATGTCGGACAGGCACAGGGCGGATGAGGCCCCTATTATACCCAGGATGTCGGGGTCGTTCTCCTGGTCGGCGGAGAGAACGGTGATAACCACCTGGATTTCGTTGCGAAATCCCTTGGGAAAGAGGGGCCTCAAGGGGCGGTCCGTGAGACGTGCCGCCAGGGTCCCCTCCTGGCTGGGCCTACCCTCCCTACGGAAAAAGCTTCCCGGAATCTTTCCTGCGGCGTAGAGGCGCTCCTCGTAGTCTATGGTCAGGGGCAGAAAGTCCACGCCCTCTCTGGCAGTGGGTGCAACACAGGCCGTGACCAGGAGCAGCGTGTCACCGTACCTGACGGTTACGGAGCCGTTGGCCTGGTTAGCTAGCTTGCCGGTCTCGATGGTAAGGGTTCGTCCAGCGACCTCCATACTTACGGCATATGACATGAATAACAGTACCCTCCTCTTGAACTTGAGCAACCCATGGGAAGAACGAAAGGGGTAGCGCCCTCATGGGGTGCTACCTTCGGATAAGGAGCCTGGTTGTCAGTTCCATGTAGCTGGCAACGTCTTCCCGTCTCAGATAGCGCAGGAGACGCCGCCGCCGACCCACCAGCATCAGCAGTCCCCGAAGGCAATGGTGGTCCTTCCGATGAACCCTGAGGTGCTCCCCAAGCTGGTTTATCCGCTGTGTGAGAAGGGCCACCTGCACCTGTGTAGAGCCGGTGTCACCTTCTTTGGTCTGGTACTCCCCAATCAGGGCTTGTTTTTCCTCTTTCCCCAGCATCTGCGTGTTTACGGCCTTTCTCTAAATCTCGCGAGAGATTGTAGCACAGACCCTCTCTGACGTAAACCTTGCACCCGGTTTCGCCACAGAAAGCCTCCCCCGACCCTTGTGAGGGATGGCTATGACTCAAGCGAGCTACCCGCGACAAAGCAGAGGGTCTTGCCCCCTGCTTATGTAAACGACCTCGGGAATGATATTACCCTCGGCTTCTCTCCGAGGCGAAGCACTCATTGCAGTACACCGGCCTGCCCAGCCTGGGCTGGAAAGGCACCTCTGCCTCCTTGCCACATGACGCACAGATCACGGTGTACATGGGACGAGCCCTTCCTTCGGAGCTCCCACCCACGCGGCGTCGGGCGGAACGGCACTCCGGGCAACGGCCCGGCTCATTCAGGAGCCCTCGCTTCTGGTAGAACTCCTGCTCACCCTCGGTGAAGATGAACTCGGCTCCACACTCTCGGCACACCAACGTCTTGTCACTCAACGCTTCTAACCCTCCAAGGTCTATTCTGGGTCGCTAGGCTGTATGTCCAATCCGAGGCCCAGAACCCTGGCGGGATTTTCCGAGCACTGCGCTGACACCCTGTCCTGAGAAGCGACTATCGGGAGTATACCCTTGAACATTTGTCAAGTCAATAGGCACACTCTTCGGGGCACTCCAGACCAGCACCGGCCGCGACCGGGTCTTGACCCAGGAGCCATCCCGACTCCAATTGATATCAAGCTCTACCGGTAGTATTATCCAGTGTGGTATCCCCATAAGACACCTATGAGTTGTCACTGCGAGGAGTCCCGATGAATCGGGACGACGAAGCAATCTGGAGGGGAGGGCACCCCGCAGCCAGATTGCCACGGCCCTCCTTGCGTCGAGCCTCGCAATGACATTCGCGGCAAACTTCGGGGACATCCCGCTAGCAGGCTGGTGAAAAAGGAGAGTACAGAGGGGCACAGCCCCGGAGCCTGCCCTGAGCGAAGCCGAAGGGACGGGGGTCTGGGGGTGTCCCCCACTGGGCCAAGGCCCAGACCCACATCTCACAGACCCTGAATTCAACTCACCCATGAATGCCTCTGAGGAGTGTGGGTGCAGGGGGATGGTCGAAAGAGTTTTTCAACACCCCACTAGGAAGGAAGGCATGGACCATGGCTATCAAGGTAATTATGCTACGTCACGTTCTCCCTGGCCGGGAGCAGGAGCTCAACGAGCTGCTGCTGGAGCTGCGCATCAGGGCACTGAGACGCCCCGGGTACGTCTCTGGACAGACCCTCATCCTGACATCGGACCCCAGCATCCACCTGGTCATCGGTGAGTGGTCGAGTCTGGAGGCATGGAGAGACTGGGAATACCACCCGGAGCGCCTGGAGATGATTGAGAGAATCAACACCCTTCTCACCTCACCCACTCGAACCGAGGTCTGGTGGGATGGGGGAGGGGCAATGCCGAGCGTAGCATGAGAGCAAGCAGGCTGATGAGAAAAAGGAGTCCAGAGGGGCAAAGCCCCCTCTGGCGGGGGCCTGGGGGTGTCCCCCACTGGGCGCGGCCCAGACCCACATCTCACAAACCCTGAATTCAACCTGCCCTTGAATGCCTCTGAAGAGTGTGGGTGCAGGGCGAGCCCTGCCTGCCCCCTTCCTGTCCAGGAAGGGGGCAGGGGGATGGTCGAAAGGGGTTTTCCACAGCCTGCTGAGGCTACACTTCAGGCCCAGGAGCGCAGTACCCCCCATCCTGGCTGACCACATTACACATTGACAGAAAGCTGGTGGCTCTCTAGAATGCCCATCGACGGGGAGGTCCCTGAGCCGGAGCTTCCACACATCTCGAGGGACATCGCCGAGCTTTGGAATCGGTTCTAGGAGGAGTAGCGATGGACTTCAAACCGGAGTACACCAAGGAGCAGGAGGAGTTTCGGAAGGAGGTACGGGCGTGGGTGGAAGAGAACGCCCGGTACCCGGAAGAGTTGGGGCCGATCCCCCTGTCATCGGGGGATATGAGCCGAGAGATGTGGCTGTGGGGGCGAGATTTCCAGCGGAAGCTGGGGGCCAAGGGGTGGTATTACCCCACCTATCCAAAGGAGTACGGCGGCGGGGGTCTGAGCGGCGATAAGGACATCATAATTAAAGAGGAGTTGCGGCGCGTTGAGCATCCGGTAGCCTACTCCATGGTCAGCATGGCGGCGCCCGCACTGCTGGTGTACGGTACTGAGGAGCAGAAACAGCGCCTCCTCAAACCAATGCTAAGGGGCGAAATGGTTGCCTGGCAAGCCTTCACCGAGCCCGGAGCGGGCTCTGACCTGGCCTCGCTCCAGACCAGGGCTGTGAGGGATGGGGACGACTTCATCATCACCGGGGAGAAGTGCTTCATCGGAGGCCACCACGAGCCAGACGTGCTCTGGGCCCCGGTGATGACCGATCCCGATGCTCCCAGACACATGAACCTGGGGGCCTTTGTGATTCCCGCCAATCTCCCCGGAATCAGCATCCGGTTCCAGAACCTGGTCATAAGAGAGGGCAAGCGAGCCGTCACCTTTGAGGGAGCGCGGGTATCCCGCGAGTACCTGGTGGGTGGAGAGACCCAGGGATGGCGAGTCATCCAGAGCAGCCTGGAGATAGAGCACGGTGGAGGTGGGTCAGTTCTGCCGGAAGACGACCCGATAGTGACGGGTGCTCTGGAGTTCTGCAAGAAGACCCTCCGGAATGGCGTGCCCCTCAGCAGTGACCCCGCTATTCAGAAGGAGATGGTCGATCTGTATATCGAGGCCAACGTCCACCGGCTCATAGGGATGCGTAACCACTGGATGCACAACAACAACGTGCCGGGAACGTACCACGGCTCTCAGAACTCCCTGGTGGGCAAGTACACCGCCCTGAGGTCGGCTGTGAAGCTTCTGAATGCCCTGGGGCCCTTCGCCCTCACAGTAGACCCGAAGTGGGGCGCCCTGGAAGGAAAGGTGGAAGACCACCAGCGGCACACCCTGGGCTCCGACCACCGCGGTGGCACCATTGACGTCCAGAAGGTTATCATAGCGCGGCGCATTGGGATCAGCAGGACCAGAGAGCGAGCCGCCCCAACCCGGGCGCAGGCTGGCTAGACTGGTGCTTCTTTGCCTGGAGGCAGTTCCCTACTTAACAGATTAAAGAAAAGACTAGGAGGACGAAATGGACCTGTCATTGACACCAGGGCAGCAGATGCTGAGGGACGCGGCACGGGATTTTCTCACCCGTGAGTACCCCAGGAAGGTCATAAGGGAGATAGACGAAACCGAAAGCGGGTTCTCTCCCGAGCTGTGGAGACAGATGGTAGACATGGGATGGGTGGGGATGATTCTACCGGAAGAGTACGGCGGAATGGGAAGCAGCTTCACCGATCTGGGCGTGCTCTATGAAGAGATGGGGGCCGCATGCCTGTCAAGTCCCCATCACTCCTCAGTGGTTCTGGGGGGACTCACCATCCTGGAAGCGGGGAACGACAAGCAGAAAAAGAAGATTCTACCCTCCATCGCCAGCGGGCAGCGTATTCTTGCCTTTGCCCTTACCGAGCCGGACTACGGCTGGGGGCCAGGAAGCGTCAAACTGGCAGCCACCAGGAAGAACGGCCACTTTGTTCTCAACGGAACCAAGCTCTTCGTCCCCGATGTCCAGGTGGCGGACCAGATACTGGTAGTCGCTCGCACCAGCTCCCGGGGTTCTCCAGAGACGGGAATAACCCTCTTCCTTGTGGACAAGGGCACCGCGGGCCTGAGCTCTCGCATCCTGGAGGGGTGGACGGGAGACAAGCTGAGCGAGGTTATCTTCAACAATGTGGAGGTGCCTGCCTCTGCGGTAGTTGGCCGGGTTGGCGGTGGTTGGGCTCCCCTGGAGCGGGTACTGGAGAAGGCGTCCATTGCCATGTGCGCCTACTCCGTGGGCGGCATGCAGCGGCTCCTGGACATCTCTGTGGAGTACAGCCAGAACAGGATAGCCTTTGGTGTGCCCATCGGGACCTTCCAGCGGGTGCAGGATCACGTCATAGAGATCGTCAACGACCTGGAGGCCGCTCGCTGGACCACCTACGAAGCCCTGTGGAAGCTGGACGAGAGGCAGTCCGATGCTCCCCTGGCCATCTCCATGGCCAGCGTCATAGCCTCTGAAGGCTTCCCCCACAGCGCGGAGGCCGCTCACCGCGTCCACGCGGGCATAGGGATAGACAAGGAGTACGGCCTGTATCTCTACACCAAAAAGGCCCGCTCACTACAACACTACCTGGGAGACCCGGTGCATCACCGCAAGCAGGTGGGCCGTCTCCTGGGCATGTGATACGCCACGGCGGCACCACATTTGTCGTGGAGGGCGACGAAAAACGGAGGATAGCGACCCTTTTTGTTTCGAAGGGACGTAAACCCTTGACAAGGCGTAGATGAGGATATATATTCCCCTCGGATGCCTGGAGCGGCTGTCTGTCTGCCGCGAAGGTGCCTTGTAGTTTGCTTGTTGTAAAGGAGGAGGAGATGCGATTCGAGAATGTGTATACCCCGGAGCAGGAAAGGGCCCGCGAGGCGCTACGCAAAGAGGTCAGGGAGCTTATTAAGGCCAAGGGCAAAGGAGTCTCCGGCGGGCCTGTAGACGACAGGACCATCTCCCGCGATCTGCTCAAGCGAAACAAGGAGTTCCGTATAGAGCTGGGCAAGAAGGGGTGGTTCATGCCCACAATGCCCAAGAAGTACGGTGGAGCTGGCTTGAGCCCGGACATGGCTTCGGTCATATACGACGAGCTGGACGTCCTGAACGAGTGGGCTGCGGACGGCTTTCCCGGAGGGGTTGGCCCAACCAGCTTCGTACCCAATGACCACTCCACTGGAATGGTCGGTATCTTGAATAAGATAGGAACCGAGGAGCAGAAGGACCGGATGCTCCCCCCCCTGGTCAGGGGCGAGTTGGTCACCTGGGAGGTGTTCACCGAGCCCGAGGCTGGCTCCGACCTTCCCTCCCTTCAGACCACCGCCGTCCGCGATGGGGACGAGTACGTCATTAACGGCCACAAGATGTGGATAGGCGGGAATAACGCCCCGCCAGACGTGCTTATGACCCTGGCTATCACCGACCCCAATGCCCCCCGCCACAGGAACATCAGCGTATTCCTGATACCCTGCAACATCCCGGGCGTCCACATCTACCCCATTGACTGCCTGGCGCCGCCCTACAAGAACCAGATTATCTTTGAAGACGCTCGTTTCCCGGCATCGTGTGCCGTCGGCGAGGGAGGCGATGGCTGGGTTGCCTTCAATACCCGGGGAGGAGACGGCGGCCGCGAGGGAGAGAGAAGGCGCCCCATAGATGAGCTGATTGACTACTCCAAGGAGACCATTCGGAACGGCCAGCGTCTCAGCCAGGACCCCGAGGTGCAGGAGATTGTCACCAAGGCCTACGTGGACAATGAAATCCACCGGCTCCTGGGCCTGCGCAACCGCTGGATGGCGGAGCAAAACAGGGCGGGCACGGCCAAAAAGCGCACGACCTACGAGGGCGGCCAGATGACCGTGTACAACAAGCAGCTAGGCCCCCGGAACGCCGATGCCCTCCTCAAGGCCTGGGGCCCTGTGGCGCTGATAGCCAACGAACCCTGGGGACCCATGAGGGGCGCCGCGGAGATGTACCACCGCCACGCCATTGAGCAGACTCACCCCGGAGGAACGATAGAGATAAACAAGCTCCGGATGTTCCGCTCCGTGATAGGGCCAGGGACCAGAATCCCTGCCTCATAAGGGGAACGAGACCCCAGCGCCACCAATAGCTTTCTTAGTCAAGATAGAGGAGGTGAGCTTATGTCACCGTTAGACCTTGGTTTCACAGAGGAGCAGGAGATCCTGAAGGAGTCGGTGCGGGATTTTATGCTCCAGGAGTGCCCAAGACAAACCGTGCGCCAGATAGACGACTCTGCCACCGGGTTCTCGCCAGAGCTGTGGCAGAAGGCATCCTCCCTGGGTTGGACGGGAGTCATCATCCCCCCCCAGTTCGGGGGAATGGGCGGCACCCTTATGGATGCGGCTGTCCTCTTCGAGGAGATGGGAACGGCGCTGTTCCCCAGCCCCCTCCACTCCTCTTGCATCCTCTCAGCCTTGATCCTCCTTGGCGACGGCGAGGGACAACGCCACGCACAACTGCTCCGAGCCATTGCCGCGGGGCAAAGCATCCTGACCCTGGCTTACACGGAGGAAGACTACGGCTGGGGCCCCGAGAACGTTCACCTGGAGGCCACCCGCAAGAATGGGGGGTTCGTCCTCAATGGAGTTAAGCAGTTCGTACCCGACGCCGGGGTTGCCGACAAGATTATCTGTATTGCCCGCACCAGAAAGAGGGCCAGTCGACCAGAGGAGGGGCTTACCCTCTTCCTGGTGGATCGGCAGGCCCCTGGCATCTCCCTCAAGGCAATGAACGGCTTTGTGGGTGAAAAGCTCAGCGAGGTGACCTTCAACTCCGTTGATGTCCCCCGGAGCAGCGTCATTGGAGCCATGGGCCAGGGATGGAAAATCCTGGCCCCCGCTATGGAAAAAGCTACGGCGGTGCTGTGCGCCTACATGGTTGGAGCCGGCCAGAAGGTCCTGGATTTCACCCTGGACTACACCCGGACCCGAGTTCAGTTTGGCCAACCCATCGCCGCCTTCCAGAGGGTGCAGGACCACTGTGTGGCAATGGTCACCGAGTTGGACGGCGCCCGCTGGACCACCTATGAAGCGCTGACGAAGCTGGACAACGGACGCCCCGATGCCAGTACGAGCGTGAGCGTGGCCAAGATTGCCACCGCCGAGGGTTTCTACGACGCGTGCAGCCACTCCCATGAGATACACGCGGGAATCGGCATAGACAAAGAGCTCGGCCTCTACCTGTACACCAAGAAGTCCCGAACCTTCTACCACTACCTGGGTAGCCCCGCCTACCACCACAAGAGGTTGGCCAGGCTCCTGGAGCTGTAGCCACTCCCGGCCGCGTCAGAGGAAGAGACGGCATAGAGAGCACCCCCCAAGAAGGGGGGTGCTCTCCTTTTCACCCCAACCCCGGAGGTATCCTGACAGACCCTCCTTCCTGAGAAAGACAGCTTGTCCATGAATGCCCCTGAGGGGTTCTGTTTGCTTCATGGTGGTGATAGACTTTAGACACAAAATAGGCTGGTAGCAAAAGGAGACACGATATGAAGGTTGTCATAGTGCTCGGAACTA
>JACVQK010000099.1 GCA_015661155.1 Dehalococcoidia bacterium
TACACTCAAGCGCCCTGGCTGGTGATCGCCCCGGGCCTGGCAATCATGACCTTGGTGCTGGCCTTCAACCTGTTTGGGGATGCCCTTCGAGACCTGTGGGACCCCAAACTGCGTGGCCGAGGGGGCAGGTGATAGGGGACAACCCGCGCGCGGCGGGGCGGCCTAGGGGCTGGAGGGTAGTGCCAGGGGAAACCTCACGGGCACTGGGCACACTGCCCCGGTGGTCCTCTCGCCATCGACAACGATGGCAGGGCCACTGACTGGCAGGGCTGCGCAAGCGCGAGGCAAGCCCGTAGGCAAAACCAACTCCGGAACTAGATACCCAGAAGCCCCTCAGCGTTCTTATGCATGATCAGCGAAGCGCAGGGCAGCCTCGTTCCAGGTGATGCAGTCATAGTAGAGGCGGCGGAGGTACGAGCTTGGGGGATGCTGAATGTTGGTGCGGGCTTCCCTGCGGACCTGCCATCCGCGGTCCATGCGGGCGATGCCGTAGCAGGCTGAGCCGCCGCCATGTGCAATCACGGCCTTCAGGTTCGGGTGCCGCTCCAGGACGCCGCCGAAGATGAGCGCCGCGATAACCAGGGTGTCTTCCAGAGGGTTGCCGATGGTGTTCCCCAGGTGATAGCGGGGTATCGCCCCAGATACCAGGTTACTACCCGGGTGGAAGAAGAGGACGGCACCCAGCTGTTCGGCGGCCTGGAAGACCGGCTCGAACTGAGGCTCGTCCCAGGCGCGCCCGTTGACCTGGGTGTCAAGCTCGGCACCCTTCAGGCCGAGGACCTTCATCGAATGCTCCAACTCGGCGACGGAGGTCTTCACATCGGGCAGCGGTAGAGTGGCCAGCCCCTTGAAGCGCTGGGGCCACTTCTTGGTCATCCCGGAGATCTCTTCGTTAACATCCCGTGCGGCCTTCACCGCCAGCTGCGGCTCCAGATCGTAGTTGAACAGGAAGGGCGTAAGAGAGAGCACGTGCACGTCTGTTCCTGCGGTGTCCATGTCCTTTATCCGCTCTTCAGGCGTGAACCTCTCTTTGGGGCCTGAAGGGCGGGAGCGACCCTTAGTCACAAGGCTATACTGATCACCCTTTTTCTCGTAGGACGTTCCGTGCCAGTCCTTGCCTTTGGCTGTCCACAGGCACTGGGGAGTCAGATGAGCGTGAAGGTCTATGCTGCGCATGTTGTACTTCCCTCTCAACTAGAATAGTAATAAGCCAGGCTAGATACGCAGGAGCCGTTCCAGGTTCTTCCAGAGGATCAGCTCCTTCTCCTCTTGAGTCAGGCTGTCCATCTTCAGGATCCATGCCACCGGCCAGTCAAGCTCCATATCGGCGGGCCAGTCCGTGCCGAACACCACCCTGTCCGCACCTACTGTGTCGACCAGGAAGCGCAGTGCCTCCTCGGTATAGACCAGGCAGTCATAGTGGAACCGCCGCAGATATTTGCTCGGCGGCTGCTTGATGTGGACCCGTGCCTCCGGCCGTACCTCCCAACCGCGGTCCATCCGCCCCACCCCGAAGCACACATATCCTCCGCCATGGCACAGACACACTTGCAGATTGGGACACGCATCCATGACCCCTCCGAACACCAGGCTTGCGTAGGCCATGGACCGCTGCACCAGGTTGCCGATGGTGTTGCCAAGATGGTAGCGACGGGTGCGCCTATCTACAACGGGTACCCCTGCCAGCTGGTGGAATAGGATGAGAGCGCCCGCCTGGTCCGCTGCTTTGAAGAAGGGGAGGAACTCCGGCTCGTCGTACCACCTACCGTTCACGTTATCGCCGATCATGGCGCCCTTGAGGCCCAGCTTGCCGACAGCCCGTTCCAGCTCGGCTATGGCCGCGGGGATATCCTGCATGGGAAGAGTGGCCAGGCCAGAGTAGCGGGTTGGGTAGGTCTTGGCGGCATCCGAGAGCTCGTTGTTGATCTCCCGGGAGGAGGCGATGCACAGGTTAGCCGGAATCTCATAGTTATAAAAGTAGGTCGCGGCGGAAAGCACATGAACATCCGTGCCCAGGGAGTCCATCTCTTGCATGCGCTCCTCCAGAGTCCAGCGGCGCTTGGGCGCCTGCCCTGAGCGCCTGGATCCCACCACCACAACGTCCCGGCCGCGAGCGTCCCGCTCCAGCTTCATGCCGTGCCACTCCTTGCCAGCCGCCCCTGCCCTCAAAAGGCCCTGCGCGAAGTAGTGGGCGTGGATATCAATGCTCCGCATGCTCACCTCCAGCCATCAACTATCACCAGAGATGCCAATCCTACAAGCCCGCCGCCAGACGCGCGATAACCCTCTCCTGATCCGTAACAGTGCAGATGCTATACGGGCGAAGTAGGGCTGTCAAGACCCCGTGTTTTGACGCCGGCGCAGCCGATATCCCACGCACTTGGATAACGTGTGGTGAGAGATAACGGCTGGTTGACGGTCGGAGCGATCGGTGCTAACGTGCGCAGAAACCCTGGGGGGATGCAGGCAATCCTCCCCCAGAAGTGAAGTGGGGAATCACGTATTGGGTCTCTTTCGAGCGCCCAGTTGATGTTGATAAATGTTGATAAAGGAGGGATACAGGTCATGATCTCCCAGGAGCGACGGGACATGGTGGCCAAGCTAGGGGAGCACCGGCGCGAGCTGCTCAGCATCGTGTCCGACCACGACGAGGCCTGGTTTTCCCAGCGGTCCAAGGAAGGAGACCGCTCCCGCAAGGGGATGCTGAAACACCTCAGCGAGACCGAGCACACGTACATCTGGGTGTGG